>JAGZXV010000301.1 GCA_018378255.1 Clostridiaceae bacterium
CGGAATCAGCATCTCCGCAACCGATACACAATAATTTTCTACGAAAACCACCTGAATCTTTCCGTCCATATCTGGATCTGTATTCACCATTTCCTGAATGGAATGGATCATTCCATCCTCCGTCCCGCATTCCCTGACTTCCAGTTTCGGAAACAGCGCTCTGATCTCATTGATGATATGGGACGGCCTCTGGCTCTTACCCTGGGAATTGAGGGCCGTATAGGATAAAATCAGCTTTTGGGACGGCTTAGCCAGCATCAGATACAGGTAAAACCGCTGCATAAACCCATCCTCCGTAGAAGTGGGGGCCAGCTCTATGTTATGGGCGCCTAAAAACTCCCTCTCCTTATCGGTTAAAAGATTGCCCGCCGTCTTTTTAGACGGCACAATTCCATCATTGACTCCTACAAAAAACAGCACCTTGATGTGATCCAGACGAGTTCTCGTCAGATCCCCCACCACAACGCGATCCACCGTAGCCGGAATCACGCCGACTTTGATCTCTTCAAAACCAGCGTCCAGAATCTCGCCAAACTCTTTCCTGCTGACCTTTTCTTTGCCTAAAAGTCCTACCAGACGGTCAAACAGATCCATAACCAGCTGATAGACCTGGCTGTACTCCTTAGCCAGCACCAGTTGTCCCTGGCTTTCAAAATATTCCTGGAACTGCTGCATTTTCTTTTCAACCTGGCATTCTTCCAAAAATGATACCAGGGCCGCAGCCATTCCCCTGACTGTAATCCCCTCTTCCCTAAAAGCTTCCCTCAAATGGCAGAGAGGTTCCAGAATCTGGTTTTTACAATAATTTAATTCCAGCAGATTCAAATCATGGCTTCCCTTATATTCCCATTCCCAAATGCTGTTCCAACGTTTAAATCCCCTGATTCCAAGGGCAATCACATAATTCTCCATCCGGTCTGCCTGTTCCATATCATCCCATACCAGTCCGGTTTTAATGTAACGGAACACACTTTCATAAGCGAAATCCTTCTGAAGCACTTCCAGAGCGGATCTGATCAGTTCCACCATGGGATTTTCCAAAATGCTCTTTTTATCATCCATGAAATAGGGAATCTCATTTTTAATAAACTGCTGGATGATCTGGGGGCGGTAGCCTGCAAGATCTCCTGTAATGACCGCGATATCCCTGTAACGCAGGCCGTTTTCCTGCAGCATTTTATGAATTCCGGCAGCAACAAAAGCCACCTCATCCTGAGGGGATGCCGCCTGATATAGGGAAAGAGGGGAATCTTCCCCATCCTTCCACTCCCCGTCATATGGAGCGGCGCCATAGCGGAAAATATTTTGTTCTAAAAAGTCCAGTTCTTTTCTGTCTCCGAACCGCACATAAGGATGGCGTTCCAAACGCACATCCGCCTCCCGGTATACACCGTTTTTCTCAGCGATCCGGTCCAGCTTAGACACAATTAACTTGCTCATATAAAACAGATCCTGGTAGTCTGTCCTCTGATAGGGATGATCCGACGGATCCACAGTAACTGTAACAACCACTTTTTTACAGTAGCGGATCATAAGTTCCAAAAGCCTGTACTGAACCGGCGTAAATCCGGTATATCCATCCAGTGTGACCACACTGTTTTTGATGATTTCAGATTTCTCCAGACAATCGCATAACACGGATAAAATCTCTTCTGCCGTTATAAAGCAATTCTCCTTGCCCTCTTTAAATCCCTGGTATAAAACCGTAAGATCTTTTAATTTATGGCTCAGTACGTCGCTTCCGGCCTGAGGAACCATTTCCTTTAACATTTCATCTGTTATTCCATATTGAAGAAGCTCTGAAATCATGGATTTCAAGCAGCTGATGAATCCTGGTTTATTCAGATTTCCTTTAAAATACCCCAAACTGTTCTTTTTTTCTGATGCAACTTTTCTAAGAACCATAGATTTTCCCATATCATCTAAAACCATGGGGTTTTCTATGGCCAGTTCTTCAAATATTCTGTACGCAAGCCTCTGAAAGCTTACGATATCTATGTTCATGGTTCCATGATTCGGATGCAGGGTTACAATCTCTTTTTGGGTCTGCATGGTAAACTGTTCCGGTACCACTGCAATATACTGCTGTCCGGGATTCGAAATGGATTCTTTAATCAGCCATTCATACAAAATTCTCGTTTTCCCGCTGCCCGAACCGCCAAGAATAAACTGTAAGGACATAATACCTCCTATCCGCCGTAATCGGCCTAATCTCGATTTTCAGTATACCATAAACTTGAGGAGGGAGGCCATTTTTTTGTGGAAGGAATTTTTATTTTAAATGATTGGCGAAGGTAACGCCGGGAAGAAGGGGAATCTGGAGCAGGGAGCCCGGGAGGCAGGAAAATTGATTTCCGTTAGTGGGAAGTTAGTGGTATCCGTAAATATAATATGATCCGTTTCTTTCTTCATAATGGATATGATATCTGTTCAAAATCGCCTCAAATAGTTTGCTTTCGTCGATGATTTCTGGCTTGATTAGCGTTCCGCGATGCTCTAAATGACGGGGACGTACTTTAATCCATTCGATATTGAAGTAGTATTCTTCAGAAGGAAAATTTTCTCCCTTCCAATCGCCCAAATGGTAAACATCTCCATTAAGAAGTTCGTTTGGAAAGCAATCTTCCTCTGTCAGATATTTAATATCAAATGGGGGAGGAAACGGCATTTCTTCTGTTATTGCAGATATCAGTTCATTCCATTTTGTATTATTCATAAAACTACACAAATTCCGTTCTTTTATAATTAACGATACTTTTTCTCTAAGATTATGCCGCATACCATCACCACTTATCATATTCAATCTGTCTCATACTACAATGCTCTATGAAACTGGAAATTGCATAATAATTCATCATTCTAAACTTACTATAGCCATATATCAGGTATAACATTACTTCTTTCGATTCACCCATATAGATTCGATTAAGCTGGTAAAGAATATTGCTAAGAAAAATATTATTTCAAATTCTAAAGTTATTTTAAAAGGATTGTTGGATATTAAACCATATAGAACATAAATCAAACTGCTTCCTACAGTAATGACAAGTGTTTTTATAAATGCAAGTAATACGAAGCGTTTCATAAAATTCCTCCTCTTTTTATATGGTGAAAATGCATCGTTATTCCAATCAAACATGTAACTTTCTGTTTTTGAAATTCAGGCTTTTTTTCAATTATAGTTTTCACTTCATCAAATTTTCCCTGACGAATTACTGAAAACAATTTTTTCATGTTCATTTCCCTTTCAACGAGATAACGGAGTTATGCGGCTTGACTACTCTGCCGCTATAAAGCCGACTTACGAACAGCAACCTCTTCACAGACCAAACCAGCTATGTGCTCTGCTGTTTCAGCTGTCAGCAGGAAGAACATTCCGTCATTACGGCATTTTTTATGGATATCGCCATTGAGGGAATAAACAAAACCTTTCACACAGGTATCACTGCAGGCCTTAGGGTCAATCAGTCTCTTGCAGTCGCGGGAAGTTGTCATTTTCTTTTGCATATCAACAGGCAGAGAAGCGATTATCTCCTCATATCTGCCCACATTGTCACCGTAAATCCGTGCCAAAACACCTGCCTTTCGAAACACCCAGTTCATTACGGTTTTCTTTTCAAATTGGTATGATGCAGTATAGCCGCTCTTCGCTTCCTTGATAACGAGATTACAGCCTTGTTCAATGAGTTTGTCATTTAATTTCTTCACAAACGCCTGGTGTTCCGGCGCAACTGCCGATAGGAATTCTTTGAATTTCTCTGTTTCTTCTGCCATTATTTTTTCCTTCCATATGTCCTCTGGAACCGCCTTAAAATCTTCCGTGCTGCCTAAGCGGTATCCTCTTGCCAGGACTTCACATTCTTCTTCCACGGGGATTGTATCGTTTCCATTTTACCATGATTCGTCAATTCCGTCCATCCGGCTCTCGTCTCTTTCCCCTGGGTGCGGAGCCGTTCACCAGATCAGGCTGGTTTCGAAAGTCCTGCCCTCCGTCCGCCGCCTCGTCCCGTTTTTTATGCGTAGCTTTCTGCAATTAAAAACCAATTTTACAACATCCCCTTTAATTTTTGCATAAAACGGCCACATATTAAATAGATTATAACAAACACATACGGAGGTTCCCCATTATGAGCTCCAAAACCAAAATTGTAGTCTTACGTATGAAGGAAATTATATATACTGCCATTTTTATCGGCCTTGGAATTCTGCTGATTTCTCTTTTTCTGATCATGTTCCATCCGAAAAAAGATACCGAGACCGCATCTTCCGGCCAGGCTTCTTACATACCAGGCGTTTATACGGCTTCGCTGACATTAGGGAATCAGGAGGTCAATGTAGAGGTAACCGTGGATGCTGATCATATAAACACCATCACGATGAGACCATTAAGCGATTCCGTTGCGACC
>JAGZXV010000302.1 GCA_018378255.1 Clostridiaceae bacterium
GGTATCCACACCCAGATCCCCATCCACATGTACGCTTAAATCGAAGAACCCATGGCGGGCAAATCCCTCCAGCATGTGGTCGAAAAATCCGATTCCCGTATGGATATCGCTCTTTCCGCTGCCGTCTAAATTAATGGTCAGGCTGATCTTTGTTTCTTTTGTGTCACGCTTGATAGCTGCTGTCCGGTTCATTCCACACCTCCTAGTCCTGGTCTTCAAATCTGACCCGTATGGAATTAGCATGAGCGGTCAGTTGTTCTGCTTCTGCAAACTTAATGATGTCCTTATGAATCGGTTCCAGGGCTTCTCTGGAATAGTAAATTACGCTGGATTTTTTGATGAAATCATCCACACTCAGCGGTGAGAAGAATTTCGCCGTCCCATTGGTGGGAAGAACGTGGTTCGGTCCTGCAAAATAGTCCCCTAAAGGTTCGGAACTGTATTCCCCAATAAAGATAGCGCCTGCATTCTGAATCTTTGTCATGACTTCAAAGGGGTTCTTTGTTACAATTTCCAAGTGTTCGGAAGCGATGTCGTTAGCCGTCTGTATGGCCTCTTCCAATGTGTCCACCACCAGAATGTATCCATAATTATCCAGGGATTTCCTGAGTATTTCTTTTCTCGATAAATTCTCTGTAAATTCCTCGGCCTGTGCCGATACTTTTTGAGCCACTTCCATGCTGGTAGTAACCAGTATGGCGGAAGCCAGTTCATCGTGCTCCGCCTGGGATAACAGATCAGCGGCGACAAAACGGGGATTGGCGCTTTCGTCTGCAATGACCAGAATCTCGCTGGGACCGGCGATGCTGTCAATGCTCACATGGCCGTATACAGCCTTTTTCGCCAGCGCTACAAAGATATTGCCCGGGCCTACGATTTTATTGACACGGGGCACCGACTGGGTTCCAAAGGCCAGAGCCGCAACAGCCTGGGCGCCGCCCACTTTATAAACTTCCGTAGCTCCGGCAAGATGGGCTGCCGTCAGGGTGACAGGATTCACTTTTCCGTCCTGTCCGGGAGGCGTAACCATCACAATCCGTTTTACCCCTGCCACTTCCGCCGGTATGATGTTCATCAGTACGGAGGAAGGATAAGCTGCTTTTCCGCCCGGAACATAAACTCCTACGCTTTCCAACGCAGTGACCTTCTGCCCCAGCAGAGTTCCATCCGGCTTGCTGTCAAACCAGCTGTGCCGCACCTGCATTTCATGGTAGCTGCGGATATTCTTCATGGCTTTTTTCATGACATCCAGAAGTTCCGGCTCCACCTGGGCCATGGCTTCCTGAATTTCTTCATCGGTAACACGGATGTTGTCCGCGGTGATAACCGCTTTATCAAACTTTTTCGTGTATTCAAAGACAGCGTCATCTTTTCTGTCCTTTACATCATCAACAATCTGCTGAACGGTATCCGCATAGCTGTCATAGTTATTGGGATCGCGTTTTAACAGATCCGCCAGTATATTCTGTTTCGACTGTTCATCTAATTTAATGATTTTCATAGCTGCCTCACATTCTGCCGTATTACGGCGTCTCAATCCCCATACAGAACCATTCTTTTATCCCTGCTGTTCCCGCAGTAAACGTTTTAAATCCTGTATAATTCTGGTAATGCGTTCATTTTCCCGTTTCAGGCTGACCTGGTTTACCACCATCCTTGCGGATAACGGGCACACCTCTTCCAGAACGGCCAATCCGTTTTCCCGGAGCGTGCTTCCCGTTTCTACAATATCCACGATCACTTCTGAAAGCCCTACAATGGGTGCCAGTTCGATGGAACCGTTCAGCTTGATAATTTCCACGGTCTGATGCTTTTTATTATAGAAATAATCCTTGGCAATATTGGGATACTTTGTCGCAACGCGGATCATCTCATGATGCTTTAAAAGCTCCTTGGCCGGCTGGGGGCCGCATACGCACATTCTGCATCTGCCGATCCCAAGATCCATTACCTCATATAATTTGCGCCCTTCTTCCAGAATGGTATCTTTTCCCACGATTCCGATATCGGCCGCGCCGTATTCCACATAAGTGGGCACATCGCTGGCCTTGGCAAGGAAAAAGCGGAAGCCCAGCTCTTCATTGGTAAAAATCAGTTTCCTGGAAGACTTATCCTTCATCTCCTCACAGGTAATGCCGATCTTTTCAAATAATTCCAGCGATTTATCTGCCAGACGTCCCTTTGCAAGGGCAAATGTTAAATATCTCATAAAGCCTCCCCGTTAATGTAAATATTCGCTGAGCGGAATCTGATCTTCCTGCTCCTTATGCATATCCATAGCCCGCACCGTCTGCCCATTCTGATCCAGATAAAGCAGATTCCGGATTCCGGACCGTTTGGCATAGGCTTTGTACTCTTCAACCGGTTTGGACTGTGACTTTCTCATAAGGCCGCAGGCGATATTCAGGGTACGGAAATGTCTTGCCAGGGCAATGGCATTTTCACGGGCTTCCATGTCATAAATCACCAGTGTATTGGCCATCGACACAGCTATTTCGATCTTCTGCCTGGATAACGCCATCATAAGACGGTCGATGACAATCGCAAATCCGACTGCCGGAGTATCTTTGCCGAACTGTATCAGCAGCTTGTCATACCGGCCTCCGTTTACGACATAATCACCGGTTCCATAGGTATAGGCTTTAAAAATGATTCCTGTATAATAGGAATACTTGCTCAGCATGCCTAAATCATAGGATACATATTCGGAAAGTCCGTACATGGCCAGGATGCGGTGAACCTTCTCCAAGCGTTCCACCGCATGAACCGCCCTTTTATTCTGCGTCAGTTTTTTGGCTTCCAGTATCTGCTCCAGGGAGCCGAAAAGTTCCGGAAGCTTTAAAAACACCTGTTTTAACGAAGCATCCATAGGCTGGGATTCCACCAGTTCTTCCACTCCGAAATAATTTTTATTCTCGATCAGTTCCCTGAGCTGTTCCTGGGTTTCATCATCCATGCCGGCCTCTTCCACCAGACCGCGGAAAAAGTCAATCTGTCCTAATTCCACCTGGAACTCTTTAAGCCCCACGGAAAGCAGGGAATGAATGACCATGGCGATCATCTCCGCATCCCCATCGCTGGAATCGTCACCGATCAGTTCCACACCTGTCTGTGTGGATTCCTTCAGGCGGCCCTGATAACTGGTATTGTTGATAAATGCAGGCTCCAGATAACAAAGGCGCAGAGGCATAGTCTCATCCATAAAATATTTAGCCACGCATCTTGCAATCGACGGCGTCATATCAGGACGGAGCACCAATGTGTTGTTATCCCGGTCAAAGAATTTAAACATCTCACTGGATACCACGCTTCCCCGTTCCTTTTTAAAGATATCGAAAAACTCGAATGTGGGTGTCTCTATATTCTGATATCCATAGAGATGGAAGACCTTCTGTATTTTTTCCTGAATTGCCATTTTCTTGGCACATTCCTCCGCATAGATGTCCCGGACACCGTCCGGTGTATGTAAAAGTTGATTATTCATAACGCCTCCTGGTATTATATCACGTATCGCCGGTCACTTTCATGTGGTAAAGTGATAATTTAATGACGTGTTTCTAATTATAGAAAAGAATCATATAATTGTCAACCATTGTTTCAAATCAATGATTCCCCGATTCTTCCGCATGTTTCCGGTTTAAGTCCTTTTGAATCATTTCAAGATAGTGCACCAGTATATCTTTATGACGCCTGATCTTCCAGTCCCGTTCCATCTCTTCATAGGTAAAGCTTTTCCGCCCACCGTCTTCCATCCGTTTCCAGAACCGGTAAAGTTCGTCAAAGGGCATATAATAGATTTCATCCAAAGCGGTAAAATGAATGACGAGAAAAGCAATCCCCCCCTGCTCTTCGAACTCCTTCATAAATTGTACCTGGTGGGGATGCACATTCTGAAGGGGAAATGTTTTAGCCGCACATTCCTTTGCGTCAAAACAGACCGGAATCCCCTGTACAGTGCCGATATAGTCCACCGTACTTTTCTGGTCAAAATAAGCCAGCGTGATATGCCGGGATTCTTTTGCAATATTGATAGGAGTGATCGGCGTAGGTATTTTCTGGATGAGGGCCAGTTTCTGTTCCCGGTATACTTGATTGCTGTGATTGATCATATCCTCCAGCGTTGAACCACGCAGCCCCCTGCTGTTCCAGGTTCCCATTGATAACCTCGATTCCGCCGCATCTGCGGCATGTATTTATTCTGCGCCCCAGGACACGGCCCGTATGGAATAAACCATATTTCCGTGTACGGAAAGGGGCACAGGTTCATTTCCCGGTCTGAGCGGATCCATGCACAGGTAACTTTCGCTGTCGCTTCCGACGATCAAAACCCAGTGGGAAGCGCCGTTTCCGTTATTTTTCAC
>JAGZXV010000030.1 GCA_018378255.1 Clostridiaceae bacterium
CGGTAGAGCACGCGGCTGTTAACCGCGGTGTCGTAGGTTCGAGTCCTACTCAGGGAGCTGAAACTGCTCGATATGGGTTGACAGATGCAAAAAAATATAGTATTATATAAAAAATCCGGCCCCATGGTCAAGCGGTTAAGACATCGCCCTTTCACGGCGGTAACACGAGTTCGAATCTCGTTGGGGTCATTAAAGTTGAAATTCTATGGAAGTTCAACTTTTTACAATATAATATGTATGGCGACATAGCCAAGTGGTAAGGCAAAGGTCTGCAACACCTCTATCACCAGTTCAAATCTGGTTGTCGCCTCTAAATCATAATATCGCAATACCTTATATTAAGGTATTGCGGTATTTTTTTGTTGTTTAAAAAGCTAAGTAAACCTATAAAGCTACAAACGGCATTATAATTGCGTAGATTGTTAAATAATGTTATGATTAAACAAAGTTCTGCAGAAAATTGAAACGTACTTTTCTTTGAATACAGGTATTTAGTATTTTAATTTAATATACAAATGCCAAAAGGGGGATATATGGGATTATTTAATAAGATGAAAGAGCCAGTCTTTTTAAAAGAAGAAAGTGATGCACTACGTCAATTGGAAGTTTTAAAAGCGTTGGAATTACGTCTTAACTCTGAGGGGAAGGAGAAATTACGACAGGATATAAAATTGCTTGAATATGGAATACAAGGGGAAAATCAAATTACATTTGAATTAAAAAACAGTCATATGCCAATGTATATTTTGCATGATATTTATTTGGAATCAGATGAATTGGCGGCACAGATAGATTATCTTGTTTTTACGAGGAAGTTGTGTTTCATTATTGAATGTAAGAATTTGTACGGAAATATTGAAATAAACAATCAAGGTGATTTTATTCGTACTATGGAGTTCGGGCGTTGGAATAAAAAAGAGGGCATTTATTCACCAATTACGCAAAATCAGAGGCATATGGAACTGATAAAGAAAATAAAGTTTGAATCAAAGAAAAATTTGATATCGAAATTTATGACTACAAGGTATTTTGAAACATTTTACCGGCCGATTGTTGTTTTAGCGAATCCTAAGACTGTGCTTAATGCAAAATATGCAAAAAAAGAGGTGAAACAACAGGTAATACGCGCAGATCAGTTGATTTCATACATGAAAGAACAAAACCATTTGTCTAAAGAGCTTGCGAATTCTGATTCAGAGTTACAAGAATGGGCTGAGTCATTTTTAATTCTGCATAAGAATGTGGAGAAAGATTATGTTAAAAAATATGAAACCTATATACTTAAGGAAGAGCCTGAAGATGCTGAAACCATTAAGTTAGAGTTAACGGATAAAAATGTGGAACCGGCAGGAGGGGAAATTGTTAAATCGGAGACAGACGCGGCAGAGGTAAATGAGGAGAACTTTGGTAATGAAATAAAACTGGAAGATACGGATTTATTTAAGGAATTGAAGGCGTACCGCTTAAAGAAAAGCAGGGAGGAGAAAGTAAAACCTTATATTCTATATAATGATAAGCAATTAAGAGAACTGATAGCAGAGATGCCGAAGGATAAAGTTGAATTACAGAGAATAAGTGGTTTTGGACCGGTAAAAGCGGAAAAATACGGGGATGATATTTTAGCGATATTGAAAGAATTTAGTTAAAGGCAAGATACCAATACGGGATAAGGAGAGGCTGATGGTAAATACTTTAGAGTACTATAATGAAAATGCAAAAGCATTTGTCAGCAGAACCAGAGATTTGGAATTGACGGAACTTCAGGATAAGTTTCTTAATTTTATTGAGCCAGGTGGAAAAATTCTGGATTTTGGCTGTGGATCTGGGCGGGATAGTAAATATTTTATAGAAAAAGGATACCGGGTTGTAGCTATCGACGGATCAACAGAATTTGTCAAAATGGCTTCGGAATATGCGGGGATTGAAGTTAGACAGATGCTATTTCAGGAACTGGATGAAGTCGGAGAATATAATGGGATTTGGGCGTGCTGTTCTATTTTACATCTAACGAGGGGAGATTTGGCGGATGTATTTGGAAAGATAGAGCGCGCGCTTGTATCTAAAGGTATTTTTTATACATCTTTTAAGTATGGAAACGGAGAAGGGGAACGGAAGGGCCGTTACTTCACGGATATGACGGAAGAAAAGATAAAAGAGTTCTTAAATATGATAGATTTGTATCTTATAGAAGATATGTGGATTACTCTGGATCTGCGCCCGGGAAGAGAAGATGAAAAGTGGTTGAACGTAATATTGAGGAAAAAGAGATAGATTTATTAGGTTAAAAAATAAGCGCATCCTTCTGTATTACCTTCTCATACTCCCCGAACCAAAGCAGCCAACCCGCCGGAAAACGGAGAATCCTGTTTTGCGGTATATTTGCCTCGAATTCAGGTTATATAGCCTTCTATACACTCCTCATTCGGGGCAAATCCCCCAAGGCCATGAACGTACCGCACATATGACAGAACACAAGTTTCAAATACCATTCTGAGAAGCCTGACGGAAAGTCATCATGAGCATAAGTTTTAACCTCCATTGATATATTTTCCTTGTGATAATAGAAATCCATTAGAGTATGCTTTCGTATGTATGAACTATGATCCTGTTTCACAATCCAAAAAGCACAAGCGGTTGAGAATATTGAACCGTGAAATAAAAGCCGGCTATTTATCCAGCAGGAATGTTCCCTCGATGATCACGAGACGATTAGAGGGAGCTGATTGATTTTACATTCCTTTATTGTAAACCTTACTCTCTCCCACACCTCTAAATAAATGTCTTAATTCCCCCTCACTTCTCAAATTCAATTTTTTCAAAAGCCCTGCTTTCTGATTATAGATCGTTTTAGCCGTAGATCTTAACTTAACATCTTCCCCCATCATCATCAGAAAAACAGACCGTTCAGCGACAGACAAATCGGAAAGTATAAGGGAGTTGATCATATATTCCTGAGGTGTAGGCCCCGAAGCGGCTTTCCGTATGGTATCGGGAAGAATGGAAAATTGGTTTTTAAATACATAGGCGCATGCAAAAGAGTTTTTGCAGGCTTCGATTGTGATCTGTGGATCTTCGAAGGCGGTGAGTATGATAACTTTCGCGTCTGTAAGGAGCCGGATTTCTCTGGAGGCTTCGATGCCATCTAAATGCACGCTGGACAGATTCAGGTCCATGAGTACAATATCCGGCTGAAGGCGGCAGGCCATTTCAACTGCATCCTGGCGGTTAAAAGCACAGCCGACGGCTTCCATCTGTTCATCTTTATCTATCATGTTTTTTATTAGAAATGAGAAGTCTGCGTCATCTTCTACAATCAATATATGAATTAAATCTGGCATAAATTAATCCCTCCTTTTATTTGGCATTATATTTTTAACGGGAAAGTTAAGAGTAACGGTGGTTCCATAGCCTTCCTGGCTTTCTGCCTGTATAGTTCCTCCGTGTTTATGCATAACATTGCGGCAGTAGTATAACCCAAGCCCCATATGGTGATTGGTGGTTTTAGTTGTGTAGTATGGATCAAACATATCTGATATTTGTGCGGAGGAGATGCCGGTGCCCGTGTCGGAGATGGAAATGCGGGCAAAACCATGCTTTCGGGGCATGGAAAAGGTCACTGTAATGATTCCTGATTCTCCCATGGCATCCAATGCATTGTCAAGAAGATTGATGATAACCTCACTTATATGTTTAAAATCGCAGTAAAGTGATTGATCAGAAAGGAAATTTGTACGGAAGCTGACTCCTGGTTTTAGAAGGCAGATATCCTGTATGCAGTTATTAACCAGTTTTTTCACATCAACCTGTTCTGGTTCCAGAATGATATCATCCGAGTAGTCTTTTATTTTGGTCATGTATTCGTTTAAATGCTGGGTGGAGCGGACGATAATTTGGATCATATCATCAATATCCTGACTGACTGGGGGAGATTCGTTCTGTATACAGTTTGCGCACCATTCGATTTTAGCCATTTCATTTTTTACGACATGGCGTATGAAATGGGCGCTTTTATTGATCAGGCGGCCTTCTTTATTCCAGTCATAAGTCTGGTGTACAAATTTTGTCCCCATTATGCCTTCATTAAATGCGTGATAAAGATAGTAGATCAAAAGAATGAATATAATAAATAAGTTTCCTTGCCATAATTTAAAAAGAGGTTTGATCTTCAGGGCGTGAATCAGAAATGCACTGAGCAGTTCGTACCAGACCGGAATCAGTGTAAGGAAGGCTACAAGCCGTTTTTGCTGGTAAGTTACTGACTTCCGCTCTTTTCTCAAAGTGCTGACAATCAGATAGGTGAAGAGGATACCATACAGCCAGTTATAGGCGGCTGCGATTAAATAGTAAGTATAATCATAGAGCTGATAATATCGTGTCTGGGTATAGGAATATCGCAAACCGAGCAAAACAGCCGGGACGAAAACCACAATACGCAGCCAGAAAAACTGACGAGGCCGGTATTTATCCAGATTGTGGAAATAAAATGCAAAAACAACAGCGGATGGCATGGCATAATAATACATGACCGCTGTAAGGATGGAATAGATCGTATATGATAAGGTTTCATTCATCAGCCATGGATAATTATTGCAGAGTACAGGGAATAAAGTGAAGTAAAGGTATTCCTTAAATACTCCCATACTGAAACACATACCGCTTATAAAGCACCAGCGGTTCAGCTTATTATTGCGGTTCCCTAAATATATAAGAAAAAATAAAAGCCATATCAATATTGTGAACAACAGAAGAAATTCGCCGGGCAGCCCTTTCGATTTTCCAATTAACATGAGTAATCCTCCGTCTATTTTAAATCCTGCGGTATTCAGGGTTATTTATAACATTAATTATAACGGACGATTATATAAATGAAAAGTGATGTCAAGTCTAAACGTCCTAAAAATTTTGGGAACAATAGAGAAATGCGGTATGTTATTATTGTATATAAATAATGAGGGTACATCAGACAGAATATTGAAAAAATAGATGAATTACCATTAATTATAAGTTTTTTTGACAACATTCTTTCTTACTGCATGAAAAATATGTTCTATCGATTAGAAAGAAGATTTTGCTGAGACGAAAAATTCATCAGTTAAAAATACCATTTTATAATATAAAAATGCGGTTAGTAACTCTCGGAAAAACAAACTGTTAATATATAGATAGAAACACCGTAAAGTGAAAACAAGACACTTGGATGAAAGAGGAGGGGAACAGATGGAAGTATTTGAAAACACCGCGTTGGAAAACATGGATAATCTGGATAATATGGAAGAGGTGGACAATAAAAGCATGCTGCCGGAATTTCTGCAGATGGATGAAACGAAAGAATTTGCGCCGTCTATGGAAATTCAGGCATTGGAAATTAAGGATGTATTTATGGATCTGCCCGAACTGCATTTTGACCAATGGAAAGAGTTGGGGGTGGAAGAACGCATTGATGTTTTGAATGAATTTGAAGATAAGATAGCGGAAATTGAACATAGAAATCCTATGGATGTACGGTATGAGGCGATGGAGAGCAATATAATGGGATATTTTGACGAAAAATCCCTTGTATTGGCGGAACAGCTTGTTTGCGATGATTCCTATGATTCGTATAAGGAGACACTTGATACCCTATTCCATGAAGGGAGACATGCATACCAGAATTACAATTTGAACGTGGAGCGTGTGGAACAGAGCGCGGAGATGGTGGAATCCTGGAATGTTAATAAGAACATACTGGGATATAAAAACGGTGAAAGCGTGATCCCTGAGCTCGGTTATTTGGAGTATTTTTCTCAGCCGGTGGAGGTCGATGCACGGGTGTTCGCTGAAAAAGTTATTGATTCGCTGAATATTTAGAGATTTGGGAAGAATTTAGATTGATATTAAAGTGGAAAAATCGGAAAAAAGTTGCAGAAAATGGTACAGAATGGAGGAAAATATGAAAGAGATCATCATAAAACGTCTGGGTTGCACACCAGAAAGGGCGGAACATATCGAGAGGAATCTGAAAGAACTGAGCGAGCCTTTAAAACCGCTCTTAGATGCATGGCTGGAGAATGGAACGGAAGAAGACGATACGTTGTACAGCGGTTATTCCCTTAACTCATTGATGAAGGATTACCGCATGAAATTTACAGGAGCCCTGCTTACCCTGGACTGGCTGGTTAAAGAGCCGGATAAGGCGGCTAAGGCATTGAAATCAGGAATCCGTTAGACTGGAGTGTGAAGGTTAAAATATGCCGTTATGGTTTGATTTGGAAAGTGATAAAGATGTAGAGAAGTATTCTGAAGTCGAGGAATTGGAAGATGGCATTTATTTGGAACATATGGGAGGCAGAATAGAACCGGAGATAAGGATGCAGGCAGGAATGCAGCCCGATCAGCAGCCTGCGCAGGAATATGGACTGCTGCCGGAACATGTTTTAGAATTGCAGGAAGATCAGCCAAATGAGGTTCGGGAAAATCCAGAATGTAATATGTTTTTATTTGGTGACCCTGAAACAGATAAAGAATACTGGCATGAGCAGTCGGAGCTGAATTCTTCACCAGTTACATGTCAGAGAATGATTGTGGAGCAGGTGTTTCAGAGGGAATTTTCAGAGTATGAGATCATGGACTGTGCAAAGAAGAAGGGATATTACAGTTCGGAATCTGGTATTGCTGCCAATGATATTGATAAATTGTTTCAGGAATACGGTCTGGAGGCAGAACTGGATTTTGATGTTTCGGTGACAGAACTGGCAGGGATGCTGGACCAGAATGAGAAGATCATATGTCTGGTTAATGATTTTGTTTTATCTTGTCCGGAGGCGGCGGATTTGTGTGGGATATCGCCAAACCATGCGGTACAGGTAATCGGGATGGATCTTACAGATCCGCAGCAGGGGAAAGTTATAGTAAACGATCCCGGAGAAAAAAAGGGGAGAGGAGTGTATTATGATTTGAACCGGTTCCTGAAGTCCTGGAGAACAGGGGGCTGTATGACGGTATCTGTACATGGGAGGAATGGCGATGATAATACACGATATTGAGAGGGAACTGCTGCGTCATCCGCTTATCATGGGAGAGATGGGGATTCAGATGCAGTTGGGACTGCCATGGCTATACCGGCACAGCCAGGATCTGTGCCTTTGCTATAAACCCCACAGAGAAGTATACCAGGATGATAAGCTGTGGATATATGGAGCCCAATATGAGTTGTGCCTGGTATATCCGTCCCGGCATATTATACGGTTTGTAAATTTATATTATGAAAGGGACTGCCGTAAGACGGAACCTGTCTGTGGGATAAAAGGACAGTGGATGATGAAAGAAGGGCGTCAGTATCTGGACAAATTGTATATGGAATGCAGCAGGGTGCTGCAGGTGTGGACAGATGGGGACGAAGGAGAAGAAAGGGCATCAAAAGAGGCTGCCATCCTGCAATACCAGTCATTATTTAAAGAGACAGCAGAACGGCTTGGACTTTTGACTTTGTATGGGGAGGTGAGACAGGATGCAGATTGCAGTATTTGAAACCGACCCGGCAGCTTTAAAACAGTTGAGAAAAATGCTGATCCATTTTGCTGTCAGTAAAAATGCTGATTTCGATGTGGTGTGGTTTACTGAAACAGAGGTGGAGGAAAAGCTGGAGAAATACGCCGGAAACATATTAATTGCTCTGATTTCCCTGGAAAATGCAGCTGGTAAAAAGACCGGAGACAGGCTGTATCAGCTGAATCCTGAATGCCGTATCTGCTATTACCGTTCATCAGCCTGTGATTTAGAACCGGTGCTGTCTTCGCGGCCAATCAGTTTTAGCTTATGGGGGCAGGAAAATGAATTGTTTTTCAAAAAGCTGGAGGCAGTTTTTTGGGAACTCAGTGGGGCTAAGGATATCTTCCGGTATCAGACCAGACGGCTTTTGCTGATGATTCCAGTCAGGAAAATCCTTTATTTACAGAGTGATTTAAAATATGTCCGGGTCCATATGGATGATGGATCCAGCCATGATATTTATGGAAAATTATCGGAGATTGAAAAAAAACTGAAGGGGCCATTTTTACGTATCCATAAAAGTTATATTATCAATACTCTATACGCCCGGTATTTGGATAAAAGGGAACGTGTGCTGTACTTGTCCGATGGCAGCCAAATTCCTGTTTCAGCGGCACATTATGAAAATGTATTAACGTATTTATCTGATGTCTGCTGATACCGCTGATTAAAAATGCTGTTTCATGCTGGAAAAATGACAGTAGCCGTCCGCAAACTGAGAGCATGCTATAATGTGTCTATCAACTTTAAGAAACAAAAAGATTCTGATTAAGAATTAATTAGCTCACATCCGTTGACTTAACGGAAATTGATGCAGAAGCGGCAAATTTATGAAGGCAAAGCCAAATCAGATACTTGGCATGCTTTCTCAGCGTTGATTCGCTTCAGATTGGAGGAAAACATGGAGTTGTTTGAGAAATTGCTGGAAACAGCAGCAAATGTAGGGTGTGATGAGGACGTAAAACGTTTGAAGGGTCAAGCGGAAGAATTGATGGCCCAGGAAGATACCCAAGTAGTGATAACCGGAGGGGACAACAGCGGTAAAACCACCCTGATTAACCATATGGTTAACAATGAACTGAGGGAGGAAAGCCTTTTAAATGAAGATGAAAAACCGCTTCGGGTAGTTTTTCGAAAAACATCCGATGATGATGCCTATGAGTGCAGGACGGTTGTAAACCAGGCTTGGTATGAGGAAGGGGCTGTTCTTTATGAGATGAAACTGTCTGATATCCTGTATGGGGAGAAAGCCGGACTGAAAGAAATAATGAACACCAAGGATATTGTTTTATATATGGTGCCGGCAATTGCGCCTTTCACTTATGAAGATGTAAATGCGATCAAGGCAATGTCCGGTCTGACTTTGCGGGTGGTTTTAAGCAAACTGGAACTGATTGATGAGGAATCCAGGGATAAAGTGGTTAAATATGTCCAGAATCTCTGCGAAAATATGGGGTTGTCAAGTCCCATCATTCCTCAAGCAAAAGACTGGGATGATATGGGAAAGATAATCCGTAATATCCTGCCGGGAACGATAGAAAGAGAAGACATCCGAAAAAAACATGTTGAGACAATTTATAAATCAGCAGTACAGTTAGTAGCAGCAGAAGCAAAAAGGGCGTTGGAAGAAAACCGGTTTCAACTGGAAAAGGCCATGGAAAGTCATATTTCTGAAAGCCTGGAAGTACATGAAAAACAGGCCCGGTGGGGAGTGCTGAGGGCAGATATGTTGGAGAACGGCGAAAAATTTTCTGCTGAAATCCAGGAAGAGATACAGGGAAAGAGCGGGAAAATGGGTCAGAAGCTATTTGAACTCGGTAAGAAAAATCATTTCAGCGATCAGTGGTTTAAAAAATCTCTTCCAAAGGAGGCACAGAATGCGCTGCAGTCCATGGCTGAAGATTTAAGGCCAAAGATCGAACAGAGGATGCAGCGTGACTGCAGAGATCTGATGGAAAGAGCAGTCCACGAAGGTTTAGTGGAAGGATTTGATCTGAGCGGACAGGATTTTATGGCGCTGACGCAGGTTATTGGCGTTGTTCCATATGTGGTTCCTGAAATATCTGCAGGCAGGAAGGAAGAGTTTTTAGGAGATAAAAAATCCAAGGAAATTCTTTTAAGCACTGGGGCAGCAGTTGGGTTATTCCTGCTCATTCCGCTTCCGACGGCTTTTTGTGTGGTGGGAGGCGCGGCCGCAGTGGGCATTGGAAGCGCGGCCTACATGAAGGAAAAAAGCAGCTGGCAGGATGAACGGTATCAAAATGAATTATTGAACTATGCAAAGATAAACTGCCGGAATCTTTCCTATACAATAGCGGATTCTATCCGGAATTATTATGATAAAATAGCGGATATTCTTGCGGAGCGCGGCGCGGCTGTGGATGTTGCTGAGGTGGATCAGATGGCATATAAAGATAGAGAACAGCGGCTTAGAGAAATTGCAGATGAATGCCAGGAACTCATGAAGTAAGATAAAAATATAAAAAAGGGGTACATAGGTATGGCAAGTATGATTGTAGATCACAAAAAGGTATTGGAACAGCTGAAGGTCCTGCTGGAGCAGGAACAAAATTGTGCGATGATCATTTCTCCGGATAATATGAAATGGCAGAATGATTTGGAAGAAACAAAGAAAAAGACAGGAGAAAAGTTTACTGTTCTGGTTATGGGTATTTTCAGTTCAGGAAAGAGCAGCATGATTAATGCGCTGATTGGAGAAGAACTGCTTCCAACCGGTGTTCTGCCGGAAACCGCTGTAATTGGTGAACTTCATTATGGGGATGAGAAAAGAATAACTATTTATCCTAAAAAGGGAAAATGGAAGGGGGGAGATAAACCTTTTGACTTGGTTTCTCCAACGATGGAAGAAATTGCAAAGTACGCGTCAATTGATAATGAGGCAGGTTTTAATTCCAAACAAGATAATTCCCATAGAATTGAATCTGCATTTCAGAAGATTGTTATTCACTGGCCGTTGGAAATCCTGAAAGATGGTGTGGTGCTGGTGGATTCCCCAGGTATTAATGATCCATTCAGCAACGATTACATTGTAAAGGGGTATCTCCCTCAGGCGGATGCCATTATCTATGTTATGAGTTCCAATTCGGCTTATACGAAGACGGATGTAGAACAATTGGAAGAGATTAATAAATTTGGCCTGAGAAATATTATCACCGGTTATACTTATTATGATGTTGCGCTGCGCAGTTTGTCACGGAAACCGGAAAAGGTGGACGAAACACGAAGAGTATTGATCTCTCATATGTCAAAACACAGCAGTTTGGGCGAAGAGGCTATTCATTTTTTGAGCTCCATAGATGGACTTGATGCAAAACTTAACGGAGACCAGGCTCTGCTTGTCCGTTCAGGATATGACGGACTTGAGAAATACCTGGGACATTATCTGGTCGAAGGAAAAGGAAGGGATCAGGTAAAAAACATGGCGGAAACTATCAGAATTCAGGCAGACATTATGAAAAAACAGGCTAAGGTTTTGAATGATGCTGCCGGAAAGGACGTTAAAAATTTGGATGAACGTATTGAACAGGCCCTGAAGGAACTGAACACGATCAGGACAGATACAAAATCCACAAAGCGCATTTTCCGGACTATGATGGAAAGATGTATGCCTCAGGTTAAGATTATGACCGAGGAGCATGTGAAAAAACTGGCTGATGAGACAGATTTGGAAGGTTTTGAGCCGGAGACAGAACTGGCTAGCGGGCTGGGGAGACTTAATCCTTTTGCCACGAAGAAAAAGGCAGAGGCAGTACAAAAGGAGTTCAAAGAGGAATTTGAACGCCGTATGAATAAAAATCTGGAAAACTGGATGGTTTCTACCATGACGCCATTTTTACAGGATGCTATACAGGATAGTGCCAGAAGTGTGGAAAAACAGCTTCAAAACCTGGCGGATCAACAGGAAAATATAAGCAGCCTTCTGGCTTATGGCACTATTGAGGAAAGCGGATCAGGACGGGCATCCAGCATTGCATTGGGGCTGGTATGGGGAATCCTGACCGGAAACTGGTTTACCAGCGGTATATCGGCTATTTATGGAAAAGGTGCTTTTGCCAAAGCGCTTGCGGCACAAGCTGCTGTTCTGATAGGAACGACCGCTCTTTTGGCTGCTGGTGTAGTGGTTACGCTTCCCGCTTTTTTGGTGGCGGCAGTTGTTACACAGATCGGGGCAATTTTACTGAACAATACGGAATCACAATTGCGCAGGATGAAGAAAGATATCGTAAATAAATACAGGGAAGGATACCTTGCGGAGCCCGGGAATGTAGAGCAGAATGTGGAAGCTGTTGTGAGAAATGTTAGGGCATATATTGATTCGGTATGTAATGATATGGATTCAGCCCTTGACGCTGATGTCGAGGCATCAGAAAATTTAATTAATGCAACCATTCTGGATAATCAGCGGAGCCAGGAAGAACGTGACAAAGAGATTACGCGACGTGAAAAAGCGATTGAAGAGCTGACACTTATAACGGATAAAGCAGCACAGATTTGTGGAAAATACGGGCTGACGGGAAATTAATATTAAATTGCCGCAGGGAGAAAGCCTGCGGCAATCTTTGATTAGAGGGAGAAAATAATGAGAAAAGTCGACATATATTATAATCCTTATTTATATCGGACTACTCTTTTGATAGACGGCAATGTTCTTAAGCAGGAAGAAAACCGGCTCTTCGAATTTATGGAGGGGAAACCGCTGGAATCCTGGCTGGACTATCAAGTGGTATCTTACCAGCTTTGGGAAGGCGCTGTCCTGGAATTAATGAAAGAGTTGAATGACGATGAGCTGGATATCACATTCTGGGGCATCAAGAATGATTACGAACGTTTTATGGAGGCGGTTAACCAGCAGCAGGATGCTGTCAGGGACAATGGATTTAATACCGATGCATGCAGAATAGAATATCAGCCCAGATTCACTCCGGAATTGGTAAAACAAAATGTACAGATTTTTTTGGATAATAAAAACACAGCAATTGTGGGCCTGCAGAAAAGCATGATGGATATGGAATTTTTAAGCAGAGATCTGGAGGAGATGAAGAAGGTAAATGTTAATAAAATGCAGAATATAAAAGTTCGTCTAAACAATATTCTGAACGATATCCTGAATAACCATGAGAAGGAACGGCATTCTTTAATCTCGGAAGAAATGATTCTGAAGCAGGATAAAATTATAGATTATTGGAAAAAGGCTGTCCGGGAGCTGGAAAAAATTTATATGTAGGGAGAAAAGGCATGGCGGAAGTACTGAAAGTGAGTGAAGGAAAAGAGGAAATGGCCGCAGAGATGATTAATAATACCATGGCCATTGTGGATATGTATGTCAGAAAGGAATATCTTTCTGTTATTGACCAGGCAGATGTTGTGCCAATGCCTGATTGGCAGGAGCAGATTGTGCCTGGGAGCAATATGCGGCTTATAAAGATTGACAGCTTTGTATTTGACAAAGGGCAGTCTATATCGGGAAAAATAAGAAATATTTATGGAGCAATTCAACAGAGGGGGATCAGTTCGCTGCTGATAATAAACGGAAAAAGAGATCACGTGGATTTTTATCTGGGGGTATGCAGTGAAGAGGAGAGTAAGGTTACGTCTGCATTCAGAACTTATCTGAATTCATTTAATGGAGTGTTTCCAGGATGCAGGTATGAGAATATGAAGTTTAGCGGTACAGGAGATCTGCTGAAGGAACTGGTGCCTGCTGACGAGAAGATATCAATGGCGGCTGTCTCCTGCTTTCCGGCGGTTTCAGAGGAACAGGAAAACTATCTGGAAAAAATCGATGTTTTGATTGACGGAATGCGCAGAAAACCCTTTTCTATGATTTTGCTTGCCCAGACTATTGACCGGACGGAACTGGCGGTTATGCGCCAAGGATTTGAATCTCTTTACACACAGATTTACCCCTTTCAGAAAGGTGATATTTCCATTTCGGAAAGTGGATCTGTTAATTTGGGAGTGAACTTTTCAAACACGATATCGGCATCCATGAATATCAGTTCAGGAATCGGTCTGGGGCATACAGCGACCAAAGGAGTCACTAAAAACATTCAGAATGCACCGGATAATGAAGAGGGAAAAGCGCATCAGGCTAAGCTCCAGCTGGCAGGAGCGGCTGCCAGTATTGCATTAAATACCTTAGTTCCCGGAGCAGGAGCTTCCTCAGGTTTTTTACAAAGCCTATTTTACGGCCAGGCATTATCTAATCTTTTCGGAAGTGCTGATAATGCTATGGGAATTGCTCCAAAACCGAATACCGAGCAGGTTACAACCGGCACCCATGAAGATGAGGCTGATACTAAGAATATTCAAATAAATGAAGGGTACGGATACAACACCAGTGAGAGCAAAGGGCTGAGTTTGAACCATGGAAAAACACAGGGAAAGAGCGCGCAGGTATCCTATGTGAACAAATCGGTGTCCAGTCTGCTGGAAAATTTAGACGAACAGATAAAAGAGCTGACAGTGCTGGAACGGGAAGGGGCTTTCCGGGCAGCGGCATATTTTATTGCGGGGGACCGTGAAACCGCTGCTTCCGCAGCAAACTTGTACCGGTCCATCATCTCTTCCGGCCGGAATATGCAGTCCGCATCGCCGGTATACCATTGGAATACGAAGGAGACGATTGATGAGCTTGCCAAATATCTGGTAAGGGGAAGTCATCCGGTATTTTCTTTCAATGATACCCTTGAACTGCCGGATATATCGGTGGCCCAGCCCATTGGGCTTTGTGATATGCCGGCGTATTTTTGCATACCGGAAAAATCTCTGCCAGGACTAATGGTTACAGAACATGCGGCTTTTGCCAGGGATGTGATTTTAAATTCCGGCAGAAGTCAGGAAACGGAAGAACGTTCTGTAAAAATAGGCTGTATCTATCATATGGGAAGAGAAGAGGGGCAGACGGCAGTCCGCCTTTCTATGGATGATTTGACTGCCCATCTTTTTGTATCAGGTGCTACCGGTGTTGGAAAGTCTAACTTCTGCTATGAGCTTTTGGATTCGCTATCGGAGAAAAACATCAATATTATGGTGATAGAACCGGCTAAGGGGGAATATTCCAAAGTATTTGGCGGAAGAGAGAATTTCCATGTATATGGGACTAATCCAAGACAGGCGCCTTTGCTGCGGATTAATCCGTTTGCATTTCCGGAGGGGGTGACCACTCTTGAGCATATGGAGCGTCTGCTGGCTATCTTTAATACGGCCTGGCCTATGTATTCAGCCATGCCTGCTATATTAAAAGATGCGCTGGAAGAGGTTTACAGGAAAAGAGGATTTGACCTTCTGCTGGATGGTGGACAGGATGGACTTGAATTCCCCTGTTTTGATGATCTTTTGGAGGTGCTTCCACGGATTATAAAGAGTTCGGAATATTCAAAAGAGGTGCAGGGTAACTACATAGGAGCGCTGGTAACCAGGGTAAAATCCATGACAAACGGCATATACAGCCTGATATTCAGCCGGGAGGAAATTGGCGATAATGGGCTGTTTGATGAAAATGTAATTGTGGATATCAGCAGAATCGGATCTGAGGAAACCAAGGCGCTGCTGATGGGCGTGCTGGTTATGCGGCTTTCAGAATATAGAATGTGCTCAGGCAGAATGAACAGCCCGCTTAATCATGTTACCCTGATTGAAGAGGCCCACCACCTGCTTAAGAAGCAGAATGCTTCTTCCGGCGAGGGGGTTAATGTAAGACAGGCTTCGGTTGAGATGATCACCACAGCCATTGCCGAGATGAGAACCTATGGACAGGGATTTATAATTGCGGACCAGTCCCCGTCGCTTATGGATCCTTCCGTTATCGGAAATACGCAGACAAAGGTATTTTTTATGCTGCCAAGGCGGGAAGACCGTATTATAGCAGGGGATTGTGTCGTTCTGGAAGAACGTCAGCAGCAGGAGCTTGCAAAACTGCCCAGAGGGGTGGCTGTGGTCCGGCAGAATTCCTGGACGGATGCCGTTCTATGTAAAATAAATCATTTTCCGGACAGGAAGATGATCCCATTCAGCTATAAAGTTCCCGACCTCCAGGCCAGTATACGGGAACTGACGGGCCAGTGTCTGGCAATTCTTATAAAAGAGCGGATCACTCCCGAAGGGAAAAGCAGCCTGGATAGAAATAAGTTGACGGAAATTGACTGGACAGGTATCTATGTGCCGGAAAACAAAAAAAGGCTGTTAAAATCCATTGTAGAGGAATATTGTACGGCAGGATGGGTACAGAAGAACCTGTCTCAGATTGGACCGATTCTGGAACAGTTGGTGGGATTTGGAGAAATATTTAACAGCTGTAAAGAATGTATGGATATGGAAAGCTGGGTAATGGCAGTTCGGCAGAAAGTTGAAGAAAAAGCTGTTTTGACGGCTGATGAGATGCAGCTTCTTATTTCCCTGGGAATTCAATGCAAAATTCCATCTGAACCGGAATTCAGGAAGCTGTATGTAAAATATCTGGTCTATTGTAATGATAAAGGGGAACAGAGATAAAAGATTGATGCTATGGGACAGGAGGAAGGGAGTATGATAGATAGTTTGCAGCGGTACTGGGAGGCAGAAGAAAAAGCTGAAAAGTTGACCGAAATGCTGTTGAAGACCGCCGGAGGAACTGGATATGACAGCAGGAAAGAGGATGTGGTCCGCAGACTGGAAGCGGAGGAAAAGATGCTGAGACGGAAGTTGGTTGTTCTGGTCTGCGGTCTGCTGAAGTCGGGTAAATCGAGTATTATTAACAGCCTGATCGGAGAAGACCTTCTGGATGAGGCCATACTTCCGACAGCTCCTTCGTTTTATGAACTGCATTATGGGGAAGAGAAAAAAATTATCGCTTATAAATGGGTTAAAGGACACTGGGATGAGAGCAGACCGGTTTTTGTAAAACCAACTCCGGAAGGAATAAAAGAATATAAGGAGAAACTGCCGGTAACAGCTTTTTTGGGACAGGGGGATATAGAAAATTCAATGTGTAAAATGGTAATCTGCTGGCCCATAGAATTATTGAAACCGGATCTGATGTTTGTGGAGGTGACTGATACAAGTTACCTGCCGTCCTGCCAGCCTATTAAGGAATATCTGACCTATGCGGATGTGGTGATCTATTCTATAAGTATGTCTAATCCATGTTCAAATCGGGATATGGAGTATCTGCGTGAAATTAATGATCTTGCTGTAGATCGTATTGTCAGCGTATTTACCAGATGCGGTTTACTGAATGATGCAGAGCCTGATGAGAACGGTTTTCAGGATAATCCAGAATATGATATGGAAGAAATACGGCAGAATATGGCCCAAATAGTGTTGGGATACAGCAGTCTTGGCGCAGAAGCCATTCACTTTGTGGAAAAACGGGGAGATGGCGGGAAAACGGTAATACAGGATGCAGAAGTGATGCGCCAATCAGGCTATCCTGAATTAAAAGAGTATCTAAACCGAATGCTAATTCAAAAACGCGCAGTCCCTCTCTTTACACGCTGTATAAAACTTCTGAATGAAGCTGTCAGAGATATGAATAGGAGCGAGGTTTTCAGCGAATATATAACACCCGATATAAAAAAGCAGTTACAGTCATTATGGACAGAACTGCCGCTGTCTGGTGAGATGGTGGATCAGGGATTTCAGATTTTAGATCAGGTAATTCCCAGCCTGGAACCGGAGCTTGCAAAAAGGTATGACAGACAAAAACGTGAACTGTATGATAAATACCAGGATCCGGTGCTTCATCTGGCTGTAATTGGCAACTACAGCTGCGGTAAAAGTACATTTTTAAACGCGATTTTAAAGCAGGAACTGCTTTCCATGGATAACCTTCCGACAACTGCTCTTCCCACCTATATCAGATGGGATAAAGTTGAAAAGGGTGAGCCGGAAATTATTGCAGAAGATATTGGGGGAGAACGGTTTAAACTCTGTGGACCGGAAAAGAACCGGTTTGAAATCAGAACAGGACTTACACTGCCAATTGAAACCGGTGCGGTGATAGACAGCCTTACGACCAACAGCACCCTGATTGGAAAAATAAAGCGGATAGAATTGTCATTTCCTAAAGAAGAACAGTATGAGAATTTCTGTATTATTGATACGCCCGGTGTCAATCCGGGGCAGGAAGACGCCCGGGAACATATTTTGGAAACTCAGTCAATTTTGAGAAAATACGCGGATGCAGCGATTGTGCTTTTTCCGGCATTACAGGTATACACAGCTGATTTTCAAGATTTTCTGTTAAAAAATGCGGCTCATTTGATGGATGATTCTATATTTATAATTACTAAAATGGATATGGTAAGGCGTGAATCTGAACGGGCTAAGCTTCTCAATTATGTGAAAAAGCTGCTTCAAAAAAACTTTGAATTGCAGGATCCTGAGGTATACGGTATTTCTGCGGGATATGCCCTGGATTATTATATGGATGAGTCAGGATATTCTGAGGATAAACAATGGGCAGTCGGTTTTGAAAAGGTAATGGATAAAGTTTTCCAAAAGCTTCGGGATCGGAGACAGGAAATCATATCTAACCGGATTAGCGTAATGGTCCAGGAATTAATACACGTTGTTGGAGAAGAAGTGAAGAATGATACAAAAAGGCTGGAGGAAGATCAGGAAAAACTGATAAAATATTCTTTGAAGAATCTAATGGATACTTACTGCATACTAGCGTATGAATATCAAAAGGATTTGCTTCTCCAAAAGCAGCAGTGGATTTTAACTTCAAACGCCATTGTGGAATCAAATGTAACAAAAGCCCAGAAAAAAATTATCGATGGTATAGGCCGTCAAATGAGACTAAAGGGATTGAGAGAATATCTGGACGGCGAGCTGGAAGAAACTATTTCTGATATGAACAGTGATATTGCACAGGCTGTTAATGATAATGTAACAAAAGATATCAGGAACAGGGGATATCGATTTTTAGAGGATGTTAAATCATGCCTGGAAGAGTACCAATATTATGTTGCAAGTGCCGGAAATTTCTTTGATAAACAAAAAAAAGATCCCCGGTACCCTGTGCCGGAACCGATCAGCATACCAATGGAGCCGCCGGATCAGTTGTCTTATTTTCTTGAGACCGCTTTAAATAATGCATCTTTAGTTTCGCATATAAAGGCATTCTTTCTTCCGCTTTTGGCTGCAGGTTTCGTACTGGAGCGGCAAATTCTTTATAATAAAAAAAATGAGATGTTACAGAAGGTCTTTCAGGGGCTGTCAGCATATTCAGAGGAACTGCAGAAAGAAAATGTAGTAAATATAGATAAGCAGATTAAGGAAAATTTAGACTGGGCAGATTCTCTGATGACAGCTTATAAGAAAGAATATAAGGTCTTTTTCGACAGAAAAGAGCTGGAGTTCCAGATAAAAGCAAAATCGTTGTGTGAAAAAATGAAAATTAACAGGAATAATCTGATCGATATGGAATTGGTAGAATCCATGCTGCAAAAGAGGAAAAAGAGGGTGGATTATGATTGATACGTTGGCCCAATGCCGGGATATGGAGTGGAATATTAAAAAGGCAGAGCAGGAATTGCTGCGGACGGTCAGAATGACTTCATATGCTGCAGAGAAAAGGCCGGTGATCCAACAGCTCCAACGATTGGATAAGATGATGGGCAGGGAACTGGTGGTTCTCATTTCAGGCAGCTATGAATCAGGAAAAAACAGTCTGATTAATGCTTTTATCGGAGAGGAGTTATTACCCTGTGAATTATCTAAAACCGGGCCGATCTATGAGCTGCACTATGGGAAAGAGAAAAAGGTGATCGCTTATCCGGGGAAAAATGCGCAGAGGGCGAATGATACGCCGGTTTACATTACACCGACTGCTGACGGGATTAGAACAATCACATGTAAATTGAAGCCTCAGGATAATGAACTCGTATCTGTTTATAGAAAAATTGTTATCTATTGGCCCTTGGATATATTAAAATGCGGTATAGTTTTAGTTGAGATACCGGGATTGATTTTGGACTGCGGAAATGATGTTGTAAAAGAATATATACCTTTGACAGATGCGGTTTTATATGCTGTAAATGGAAGGAAGCTGTATTCAAAAGGCGATATAGAAGAATTGCGTGAGTTTAACAATTTTGGAATTAATAATATTATTACTGTAATTACTTGTTGTGACATTCCGGCTGAATTTGAATCTGAGCAGGAAAAAATAAAATTTGAGCAGTATGTTATTCAAAAAGCGGAGACGTACAGCGTGTTGGGAAAAGATGCCGTCCATTTTGTAAGCTCCCACAGAGAGATAAGAAGCAGCTTAAAAACTGGAGAAAAGCCTATGAGTTCAACCGGTTTTCCTGAATTGAGATCATATCTGAACCGGATGTTAGCCTGTAGGCATATGATCCCGCATCTCAATAATTGTGTGAAAACGTTGGCGGAATGTATTGATGTTATGAAAAGCGACCCGGTTATGGAGAAATGCATAGAGCCGGATGTGCTGCGGCAGATATGTACCATAAAGAGGGAACTGTCACTGCCAGCCGAAGAAGTGATTCCCCACGCATTCGAGGTTTTGGATTGGGTGATTCCCAGTCTGAAACAGGACTTGGCGAAGAAATACGCCTGGCAGAAACAGGAACTGTATGAAAAATATCAAAATCCGGAACTTCATCTGGCCGTAATTGGGAATTTCAGCTGCGGAAAGAGTACATTTTTAAATGCGCTCCTGAAACAGAATCTGCTTTCTATGGATAATCTTCCCACAACCGCCCTTCCCACTTATGTGAGGTGGAATAAGGACGGCGGCCCCCTGGAAATCACTGTGGAGGACGTGAGGGGAGAACGGTATGTGCTGAATGAAGAAACGTCCATGAAGCGGTTTAAGATGGAAACCGGTATTGTACTGCCTAAGGCCCCCGGGGCAGCAATTGATTTTCTCACTACCAGCAGCAGCCTGATCGGTAAATTAAGGCATGTGGAACTGTCCTTTCCTAAAGAGGAAAAATATGAGAATTTTTGTTTGATCGATACGCCGGGAGTTAACCCGGGGCAGGAAGATGCGCGGGAGCACATTTTGGAAACCCAGTCCATTTTAAGGAAGAAAGCGGATGCGGCAATTGTGCTGTTTCCGGCATTGCAGGTGTATACTGCGGATTTTCAAAAGTTTTTGGACGAAAATGCGTCTCACCTCATGGACGATTCCATTTTCATCGTTACAAAAATGGACATGGTGAGGCGGACGGCCGAACAGGAAAAACTTCTTATCTATATTAAAAAGCTGCTGCAGAAAAACTTTAATCTGGAGAATCCTGCGGTCTATGGTATTTCAGCGGGAATCGCTTTGGAGTGCTATACGGGGGAGTCTGAAGCTCCTGAGGCGTTTCAATGGGTTGTGGGCTTTGAGACGGTGATGGAACGTATATCCGGTAAACTTCAGGCGAGAAGGCAGGAAATCATATTTAACCGGGTTGGCGATATGGTCAGGGAGCTGATTCATGTAGTTCAGGATGAAGTGAAGCAGGATACCGAACGGCTGGAGAAGGAGAGGGGAGAACTGATTCAATACTCTCTGGAAAGCCTGAGGAAAGCTTATAGTAAGCTTTATGAAGAGTATGCAGCGGATATGGACTATGAAAAAAAGAAGTGTGAGACAAAGATTAGAGAAATTGTATGGGATAAAATGTCTGATGCAGTGCAGGAAGTACGCAGAAAAATTGACAGAACGGATAGTCCCAGCCAATTAAAGGGGTATTTGAAGCGTGAAATGGAGGCAGATCTCACCGTATTTAACGATAAAATTGCTAAGGAAGTGTCTAAAGTTGTTTCAAAACAAATTAATGAGAGAAACAGCCGGTTTGTTAATGAGGTAAAAAAATGTCTGGTTGAGTACCAGTGGTATGCCGGTAATGCGGGGGCCTTTGCGGAGCAGAAGAAGGGAAGAGAGATGAATTCGATTTCCTTGTCTGATCACTTGCCGCCAGGGGCGCCGGATCTGGTTTCTTTTTTCTTAAAGCATATTGAAATTTCAACAGGAGGAGCCATATTCTTAGGGGGCTTTATAATACAGCTTCTTCCGGTGCTGATGGCCGGATTGGTGATTAACCGTATGCTTTTTCCTATACGAAAAGAGAGAGTCAAAGAGAAGACTTTGAGGGAACTGAATACATTTACGGATAAGCTGGTAAAAGAATATTTGAACAACTTGAATGGGCAGATAGACCAGGTTTTAACCGGGGCAGGCACATTACTGAAGCGTTATCAGGAAGAATATAAGGCCTTTTTCGATGAGAGATGGGAAGAATTTAAAAAGCGGGGAGAAGTCTTAGGAGAGAAAATTAAAAGAAATAAGCTGAATTTGAGTGACATGGAATTGATAGAAACTATGATATCCGGCAGGTGAGAAGGGAGGATGGCTGATGGATGAGTTAGGGATGCAGGAACTTATGGAATCGGAAGGGCTGGAACCTGAGGATGTAAGGGAAATCGGACAAATTGAGACAATTGAACAGATTCTTCCGATGGAAATAACCGATCAAGTGCCTGGTTTTGACCGGGCAGTAGTTTGTGGAGATCCCATTAATCTGGGAGATAAGCTGGATTTTCAACAGGGATTTGACAATCCTTACGGCGCATTTGGAACATGCGGGCTGACTTCTATTGCAAATCTGTGTTATATTGGAGGGAAGGAGGTAGCCGAACCTGAAGTGGTGGAATATGCTATGGAAAATGGCCTTTGTGAAGAGGTAGAACCCGGTGTCTGGGGAGGCGGAACCTCTATTTCGGATCAGATAAAGATACTGGATCACTATGGATTTTCTGCCCACTGTGAATTCCCTGATGTGGCGAGTGGAGAACGGCTGGCGGAAGCTGTTGAAGGAGGACATGGGGTTCTGCTCGGAGTTAATTCAGGTATTTTACAGGACCGGGACTGGAAGGTTTATGATAAGGACGGGAATATCGGATGCACTCATACGGTCTGTCTTACAGGGACTGTGAGAAGCGCGGAAACCGGCGATCTCGTTGGATTTTATCTCTGCGACAGCTCCGCGCAGACACCGGATGGAGGAAGGACATTTGTCCCGATGGATAAATTTGATCAATGTTATGAGGAAGTTCAGGGAGCATATGCGGTCATAACGGATGAGCCAATCCGCTGATAACACACGCAGAGGTTTTGGAAAAACTTTGCCTTATGGAATGTCATATGTTTCGATGGGGGATTTTCATCTGCGGACCTGTGTATTCGGCACTGTGACACAGAAAAATGAAGTTGACAGCATGGGAGGATTCAGAGATGATAAATGTATATATAAAAGTGGATGAGATTAATTATGAAAAGACCGCAGAGGCCATGTTGGAAAAGGTACTGAAAAAATGGCAGATCCAGAGGCCGGAAGGAAGGATTACCGGTTTTTTGTACATTTTAGGAGATGCGGCATTGCCTGCGTTAATGGGTATGCTGAGCGGATTGACCGAAAAGCAAAAAGATGAGCTGCTTTTTATTTTGTCATATAGATATGAAGTGGAACTTCAGTCTGCGATTTCAAAATTTATTCAGGGCAGTACATATGGTAAAGATATAACAATCAGCAGTGTAAATGCGGAAACATCGGAAGATGGTACGATGCTGCTGGCGGCAAGAGGAATAAGCGTGAACTACAACGGCCTTGTACACAGTGATCCCATTAAGGATAAGTTGCGAAAGGCAGCGGACAAACTGCCTCAGATTTCGTTTGGGAATACGGGGCTTAGAGACTTGGCAGTCGGGGGAGCAGCTGTGCTTGCAGCCGGCCTGACCCGTGTGGCTCCGGAACAAATTGAAAAAAGAATCATTTCTTTAATTTCGCAAATAGACAATAAGAAAAGGATGCTGGACTATGCGGCGCAGATTCTGGGGGAAAAGGGGATTTACGTGTCCATTAAGGAAGTGATATTCGAACAGGTGACAGAAGAGGAGGCTATACTGCAGGCCAGGGAAGTCCGCCAGATGGATGGAACGATACCAGACGAACTGGAAAAGACCCTGTGGGAATCCATAGGCACCTATTTGAGAGATACAATATTGTTATCGGAGAGGATAAAAGAGCGGAATAAAATTACAGAAACCGGCCTGAACGAATGTTAATATGTATATTAAATTTAGAATAAAGGCGCAGGTGATATGGGATGAAGAACAAGAGTGGATGGTTTTGGTCTATGGCTGTAATCTGTATGGCGGAACTGGCGGCAGTATTTTTGATAAATGTTTATATTCTCAACGATGGTTATTACCATTTTGAATCTTCCTTTGAAAAAAGCCGCTATGTGGAGCGGAATTTGGGGAACAGCGTTTTCGACCTGATCGGAGTTTTTGAAGGATGGCGGGATGAACAATGGCTGGGAAAGCTGAAAAAAAGGGATGTGGAATATATGGCTGTGTTTGGAGACAGGATATATTCCAATGTAGATAAAGACCATCTTTTTTCTGCTTATGATTTATCTGTTATATGGGATGAGAACAGCGCTGCGAAGGTTGAGGGAGGGCTGTCACCTGTGTTTAAAAAAGAGCTTTTAAAATCGCGGAAAATCACTGTGGGAAGCCTGAAAGCTGGAATACCGGAGGAAAAGGCACAGGCCGCTGAACAAAAATGGAGAACGGGCCGTATGATGATGGCTGTGTTTGGAATCGGGATGACGGTACTTCTTGGCTTTCTATGGCATGCAGGCGGTAAAATTGCGGAATGCAGGGGTAGGAAGGAAAGCGGTACAATAAGTCTTATGAAAATTTGCGCATTGGCAGCAGGTAGTCTTATGTGTTTGAAATATTTCCGAATTTTCGGTATCAGGATTCACCGCGGAATCTGGCCGGCAAGTGGAGTGCTGCTTTTGTTATTATTAGCGGCGCTGGGAGCGTCTGCGTGTATTTTGCTGGCCGCTCAAATCCAATATATCAGACATGATTATAGATGTTGCAGCAGGTATAGGGGCAGAAAAGAAAGCAGGTGAAGCAATTGAGTTTAACGGTTAAATTACAGACCCCAGGTCTGGCCGACGGTATCTATAAAGTAAAAAAGAAGGGGGCCCTGGCTGCTTCCCTGCATTGGGCGAACCGGGATGGGGCGTTAAAGGACTGGTCGCCAATTGCCTGTATTCCCATATCGCCTTATGGACAGGGAGAATTCCGGTTTACAGGCGGACGGGCGGTACCGCCGGAGGCAACCCATGTTCTGGCCCGGGTGGTGATGGCGGATTTCGGGCAGGGCGGGGAGTATATGACGCCGATTCCGGACGGATTTTTAAGCAGGAATTTCCCTGAAGGGATTAAAATGTGCGCTATGAGCGACCTTCACCTGTCGGACAAAGACGGACGGATACGGAGGGCTTTACACTGGGCGGATGGGGCGGATGCCCTTCTTCTGGCGGGAGATTTGGTGAATGACGGGATGCCCAGCCAGTTTAAACGATTGTGCAGGTGCCTGGATGAAGAACTTCCCGGGACACCGGTTTTTGCTGTAGGAGGAAACCACGACCAGCCGTTTTTTCCTCTTCCCTATGCGGGGGAAGAGATGCACAGTTTTCCGGTTTTCAGGAAGATGCTTGCCGGGAGATCGGAGGCCATGGGGATCTGCTGGGAACAGGATGACAGTGGTGCATACGCAGTGAAGCTTAAAGGGGTGGAGGTGATTGGTCTGGAGGCAGTCACCCATGGGCGCAGGTTTACCTTCCCACAGGACCGGCAGCTTCATTTCCTGGAGCGGCGTTTGAGTGAGAGCAATGAACTGTGGCGGATTATTATCTGCCATGCGCCGCTTTTAGCCCATAACCCACAGCGGAAGCCAGGAGAGAAATCAACGCCCTATATGGGCGGAGACGGACGGCTCCAAAGGATTCTGGATGCCCACAGGAATATTATTTTTCTCAGCGGCCATACCCATTTCTCTCCCAATGTTTTGGAGGGATGTGTTGAATATGACAAAGAGGGGAAACGGATTTATATCAATGACGGCAGCGTCTGCCCGACGCAAATCCGGCAGGAGGAGCCTATGATTCCGGCGGAATGGGTGAGCGGGATGTTTGTGGAAATGAGGATTCATGGGCAGTCGGTGGAACTTATCAGCCGTTCGGTGGGCAGCGGGCTGAAGTATGCCCGGGGATATTACCGGATGGATTGAGAAATAAACGGCGGATATCTTATGTATCTTTTTATATAGAACGTTAAAAATACATGCGGGAGAATAAAATTTTATTTTCCCGCATATTTTTTGAACCATTTTCCTTTGTACCTCCTCTATATAGTAGGTGCACCTAAAAAGAACACAGCAAGAGGAAAGAAGAGATGATATTGGAAAGCAGCGGAACAGATAGAAAGGGCCGGGATTCTGGTCTGACGGAAAAGTCCATACAGAGCAGGCAGAAGGCCGCCGGCCTGGTGCGGCAGATGATGTGCGGTGATCAGGCGGCATTTGATTCCCTCATGACCTTGTATTATTCCAAAGCGCTCCATATCGCATATCTGATTTCCGGAAACCGGTCGGACAGTGAAGACATTGTGCAGGAAACATTTGTGCTCTGTTGGATTAACAGGAAGAAAATACGGGAGCCGGAGTATTTTGAAACATGGCTTTTTAAGACGCTGACCCGGGAGGCCTGGAGGTTCTGCAAAAGGGCCAGGAGGGAGCCGCCGGTGGAAGAAGTGTTTGGAGAGGATCAGACCAGCCCTGTGAATGTGATGGAAGAGGCTATGAAAAATTGGGAAGCCCGGGAGATTTACAGGGTGGTGAAGGAACTGCCGGTGAAACAGAGAACTGTTATTGTACTCTATTATTATAACCAGATGTCCACCAAGGAGATAGCCCGCGTCATGAACTGTCTGGAAGGAACTGTAAAATCCAGGTTATTTACCGCAAGAGCCAGCTTAAAACAGGTTCTGGAAGATGAAACATATGCATTTGGAAAGGAGATACCGCAATGAAGTATTTTGATGAAAGACAGCGTGAAAGCAAAGAAAGCGGGGAAGACGATAAGAAGTCTGCATCTGATTTAAAAATTATCGACGCTTTGAACCGCGAAGCGGAAAAACTGCCGGTATCTTCCTGGCATGTGGAGAATATGAAGCGGTCTGTCCATAACAGAATTCAGGAGGGAAAAAGGATGAAACGTTACAGCATAAAGAAAATTATCGTTGCAGCAGCAGTTGTGTGTGCGCTTGGAAGCATTACTGCGGTGGCCGCAGGAAGAATTGTGGGAATTGGATCACATAGCTCCTGGAAAGAAGCTTTTTATGATCATGCCAAGGTAGATGAAATGGAGCAGAAATTAGGTTATACCCTGAAAGCGCCCAAAAGTTTCTCGAATGGTTTTGCATTTTCCAGCGGTGTGCCTAAGCACCAGACAGCGAAGGATGAAAATGGCAATGTTTTAAAGAGATCGGAAGGCGTTAGTATCACTTATAAGAAGAAGGGAACTGCTGAAATGGCGCTGGATATTGAAAAAGCTGATTTTGTGAACAGCACAGCGGTGCCGGACCAGAAGTTTACCTATAATGGAATCACTTTAAATTATTCCCTGGATAACTACCGTTTTGTTCCGCCGGATTATCAGGTCTCTGATGAGGAACAGGCAGCCATGGATTCAGGGAAACTGTATCTGTCTTATGGTTCTGATAAAGTGGAGAATAGTGTGGTTCAGAATATATACTGGGAGGATGAAGGGGCGGTTTATACGCTTCTGGCGTTTGACAGTACGCTTGGTCCTGATGATTTTTATGAAATGGCCTGTGAGGTTATTGATGTCAGGTAGCATTTTATTAATATTGAGAGTGAAGGCATGTTCCCAAATGCCTTCACTTTTTTAGTATAGCAACGGTGTGCGGCCTATCATTTGATTTCACAGTGAAAGGGCTTGGGATTATAATCCAACACGCCTTTTTAGAAATTTAAGCGGCCATATTAGATTGAAAGTCCTTTTTATTAATGTTAAAATTGGTTATAATTCGACAAAATACCGTAAAAAAGCAATAATGGGGGTGGCTTATGGATTTTACGGAGCTTACGGCGTATTTAAACAATTTGACAAAAAAGGCTGTACCATCATGTGCCTGTCTCATATATCTGAAAAATGAGGAAATATACCGCAATTATGCCGGTTATTCCAGAATCGATGCCATGTCTCCGGTTAAGGATGATACCTTATACCGCCTGTATTCCCTTACAAAACTTTATACTGCGGCAGCAGTCTTAACTCTTTATGAGAGGGGCTTGCTGCCATTGGATGCGGCTGTTTCCCGATTCCTTCCCGAGTTCGCCCATATGCAGATAATGGGTACGCGGTCAAATGGACTGGCGGAGACGGTTTGTGCAGAACGCCCTGTAACAATCTGGAATCTTTTGACAATGCAGTCTGGATTGCCCTACTGTTATAATAATCCTGGAGCTGCCATATGGAAATCAAGGCAGATAATGGAAGAATTCCGTTCCGGCAAAAAGCGTTACACCACCCGGGAATATGCCCGGATGCTGGCCTGCCTGCCCCTGCCGTTTGAGCCGGGAACCCATTTTTTATATGGGGCGGGTTATGATGTTTTGGCGGCAGTGGTGGAACTTGTTTCAGGAATGCGATTTGGGGAATATCTTGATGCATGGATTCTGGCGCCTATGAATATCAGGGACACTGCATTTAAAATCAGCTCTCAGGCTGACTGGCACAGGCTGGCCGGGATATACAGGGCTTCAGAAAATGGCGGTTTTATAGAGGAAACGGAAAGAAACAGGCAGTACCGCCCTGATAATCCCTTTGAAGAAGGCGGCGGAGGGCTGCTTTCAACCATCGATGACTGCATGCAGTTTATGCTGATGCTGCAAAACAGGGGATTGTCCGCCGGCGGCGTCAGAATCCTCAGTGAGGACAGTGTCAGGATGATGTCGGAAAACCATTTGGATACAGAGGAAAAGCTGGAGGATTTCAGCTTTCAGTTCGGAGAAGATGGAAAGGAGAGCCCATACGGATATGGAATGGGAGCCAGAGTCAGAATCCGTGAAGATGGCTGCCGGGATTCAAAAGCCGGAGAATTTGGCTGGTACGGAATGGCCGGAAATTATGTGTTAATTGACCCTAAGAATCAATTAACCGTGGTCTATATGCAGCAAACGGTTCCCGGCATGGAAAAAGAGATTCATCCGCAGCTCAGAAAAATGATATACAGATCCATATGGTAAATGCCTATGCAAAAAGTAAAAGATTTATTAAAAAACAAATCCATCGTCTATAAGCTGATCAGCCTCATCCTGTGCTCAGGTCTTATCATGTTTCTTCTCAGCATTGCGGTGATTAAGATGGTGGAATTATCTTATGTAAAATATGTATACAATACAAAAATGGAGAGTTTAAACAACTCCATAGGCCTGCTTGAAACAAACCTGAGCCAGATTGAGGACCTGACCTATCAGTTTATCACCAGTAACCGGGTGCAGGGCTGTGTATCGGAATGGCTGGAAGCAGAAACGGAACTGGAAACTCTGGCAGAAGCTGCCGGTTCCGGGCAGGATAAAGAGGGAGCTGAAAAAGAATACCAAAGAATTAAAACGGTGAGCGTGCTGGACATTATAAAAGAACTGGACAGTTCCATGGCTAAAAATACAAATATCGTGGCAGGGCTTTATCTGGCTCCGGACGGGAAGAGGTATGAAGGATATGGAGCCGATAAGGTTGTGATTTCAGCGGAAAAAGAGAGGGAGATACTGGATACGGCCAGAGCTTATCTGGGAGATCCGGTTTATATCATCTCTTCGGAAAACCAGGGCGTGAAAGCTTTAAACGTGGAAGGCGGCCCCAAAAGCCGGGTCTTTATAGCCAGAGGAATCAAGGAGAAAAAGAACTTGTCCATGCGCTATGGAGGCACTTTGATTTATGCAGTTGATTTGGAACTGCTCACCTCTCCTTATACAACGGATTATCATAAACTGGTGATTCAGGATGATACGGATTCCGTTATATTTTCAACTTTATCGGAAGAAGAACAGAGTGATTTCTTAAACCATGGAATCAGTTCCGGAAGCGACGGCTATGAGATTGTAACCTTGGGAGATGTAAAATATTTTATTACGGAAATCAGATCGGGCAAGCATAATTGGCGGTATTACAGCATTTCTTCCTACCGCCGGCTGTTTGGAATACTGTCGGATGTGGACCGGCTGTTTATCATATTGTTTGTAATTTTATTCATTCCGGTTCTGGCTGTGACCGTCCATCTGTCAATGAGCCTGGTTAAGCCGATCAGTTCCCTTTCAGAAACCATTAAGATGATCAGGGGAAACAACAAACTGGCGGATAATCTGAGGGGCGCCGGGGAAGAGAATCTGCCAAAAGTCCGTTCAGATGAGATCGGAGAGCTGCATGACCAGTTTTACAGTATGCTTCAGGAACTGGATGAACTGATTCATGAAAATTATGAGCAGAAAATCTACTTGCAGGAAGCCCAGCTTTCAGCGCTCAGAACCCAGTTGAATCCTCATTTTTTATATAATACGCTGGATACGATCCGGTGGATGGCAACGGCTAAAGATTACCAGCAGATACCGGGAGTGGTAAAGGCGCTTGGGGATATATTGAGGCTGTGCATGAACAGCAAACGAGATATCATTTCTTTGGGAGAGGAGATCGATTATTTAAGGGGATATGTGGCTATTCAGAAGATCCGGTTCGGGGAACGGCTCCATTTTATGATGGATGTGGAAGAAGAATTTATGGAATTGAGCATCCCAGCATTCAGCATTCAGCCGCTGGTGGAAAACTCCATCAACTATGCGCTGGAACGGATGATAGACCGGTGCCAGATCATGGTGGCGGTTACGGAATGTGATGGTGATTTATATATTTCGGTGGAAGACAACGGGCCCGGGATGGAACCTGATATTCTGGAAAAGCTGCGTCTGGGTACGGTAAAGGCCACCGGAAATGGGATCGGGCTTGGCAACCTGGATAAGCGCCTTAAAAATCTTTACGGACCGGAATATGGTATCCGGGTGGAGCGCCCGGAGGAAGGAGGAGCCAGGATTCTGTTCCATGTGAGAAAGGAGAAATACATACAGGCATGCGAAAATTAAAGGTAATGATTGTTGATGATGAAGTGATTGTCAGGAATGGGGTCAGGGACTGTGTGGACTGGGACATGTATGGGTTTGAGATAAGCGGATCTTATGATAATGCTTTAAACGCAATTAAGGCTTTGGAGGAAACTCCTTCGGATATTGTTATAACCGATATAAAGATGCCCATGATGGACGGGCTTCAATTCGCAAAAAACTGCCGGGACAAGGGGATTGGCTCTAAATTTATCATCCTCTCAGGTTATGACGATTTTAAATATGCCCAGGAAGCGATCCGCTATGGGGTGGAGGGATATATCTTGAAACCGATTAAAGAAGAGGAACTTTTAGACGTTCTCGGAGCTATTAAACACAGATATTTTAAAGAGGAATGCGAAGAGACCAGCATGCTGAAGCTGGACAGGGCGAAATATTCTAAAACGACCAGGGATATTGTCGATTATGTTAAACGGAATCTGGACAATGAAGAGCTCTCTTTGAAGTGGATTGCGGATAATCTATTGTTCATGAACAGCGGTTATCTGTCAAAACTGTTTTTAAGGGAGACGGGATATAAATTTTCCACCTTCCTGCTGATTCTGCGCATGGAAAAAGCGGTACAGCTGTTAAAAAAGGAGGAAGAACTGAGCATATATGAAATTGCGCTGATGACCGGGTTCGGGAATAATCCGCAGTATTTCAGCACCGTGTTTAAAAAGTATTATGGGAGAACGCCTAAGGAGTATCTGCAATCAGAATGATTTTTATATTAGAGATGGTTAAACGTCTGCCAGGTATTAAACTGCCGGGCAGACGTTTTTTTAAACTTTTTCAGCCGCATTTTGCATTTTCAAGAAAGATGGGATTTTTTATAATGGATTTATAAACAAGAAGGCTTTCGGACATGCAGGCGCGCGCATGGGTAAATTCATTAAAGGTGGAAACGGAGGAATTATATGAAAAAACAGGTAAGCGTATTATTGGCGGCAGTTTTAACAGCCTCAGCATTGGCTGGATGCAGCTCATCCGGCACATCAAAGGAAACGCCGGCGGCGTCAGGAGAGACAACGGCTGTCCAGGGGGAAACAGGAAAACCAGAAGGGGCTGGACAGAGCGCCGAACTGCGCGTGGCGTGGTGGGGGAACCAGAAGCGGACAGATGATACCATATCGGTGTTTGATCAATTTGCCCAGCAGAATAACGTGAAATTTACATATGAGTACAACAGCTTTAACAGCTATTGGGAAACCCTGGCAACCCAGTCGGTAGGAAATAATATGCCGGATATCATTACTCAGGTGACGGATCAGTTTGCGGGTTATATTAACAATGGACTTTTGGTCGACTTATCGCCCTATGTGGAGAATAAGACCCTGGATTTGTCCGATTGTGAGGATGCCTATATCTCAGGCGGATACTATAACGGCGGAATTTACGGGGTACCTTTGGGTACGAATGTAATGACCATCATTTATAATCCGGAACTGTTTCAGGCGGCCGGTGTGGCAGAACCGGAAGGAAACTGGACATGGAGCGATTTTGTGGACACGGCCCGGACGATTTATGAAAAAACAGGAGTCCAGACGGAAAATGTTGCGGTGGGAATGCCCAGATACCTGTTGGAGCCTATGATCCGTTCCAAAGGCCAGTCTGTCTATTCTGAGGATGGAAAGCAGTTTGGATTTGACGAGACGACCAAGGCTGAAATCGTGAAGGTTATTCAGGATTGTTATGATCTGGTCCAGGAAGGTGTTTTTGTGGATCCGGAGGAACAGCTTTTATGGAAGGATAATTCCGAACGCGCCCTCTGTAAAGGGGAGGCGGCCATGGGAATGAACTGGAGCAGCGTATTCACCACATTTTCCAGCTATTATGAACTGGATCTGGCTATGGCAACCCAGCCCGTATTTGACGACGGAACCACTCAGGGCATGTACCTGCGTCCGGCCCAGTTTTTCTCCATTACAAAGGACTGCAAAGAACCTGAACTGGCAGCTGAAGCCATCAGTTATTTCATCAATGATTCCAAAGCGAATGAAGTGTTAAACGGCGAAAGAGGAATTCCGGCCGTGACCGGCATCCGCGCGAAACTGAAGGAGACTGCGGGAGAAACGGATAAGAAGGTCTATGAATTTATGGATTATGTGCTCGAATACTGCAGAGACGCTGACCCGACGGACCCGTCTAATTCCAAACAATGTGTGGAGATACTGAACAATAATGTAAACGAAGTGATGTATGGACAGATGACCGCCCAGGAGTGCATCGACAGCTGGATGGAACAGTCTCTTGATATCCTGGCAAAATAAATTGGAAAAAACAGCGGGGCTAAGGTTTTTAGTCCCGCCTTTTTAAAAGACTGTTAGTGTGAAAGAGGTGAAGTAGGATGAATGAACCTTCTGCGGGAAATAAGAAGCAGTTCAGTTTTTATAAATTTTTATACAGCAGCAACACCACAGGATATTTCTTTATTATGCCATGGCTGATCGGATTTCTGGCATTTACTTTAGTTCCGTTTGTGATGTCCTTTGTGCTGTCTTTTACGGATTTTAATATTCTGTCCCCGGATACAGAGTTTGTGGGGATGGACAACTATATTAAGCTGTTTACCCAGGATAAACTGTTCCTGAAATCTCTTCAGGTGACCTTTAAGTTTGCGTTTATATCCGTCCCGCTCCGGTTGATTTTTGCGCTTTTTGTGGCAATGATCCTGAACCGGAAATCCAGAATGGTGGGGATTTACCGGGTGGTATATTATCTGCCTTCCATCATCGGCGGCAGTGTGGCGGTTTCCGTTATGTGGAGAAATTTATTTACAAAGGCCGGAGTGGTGAACAGTATTCTGCAGGCGGCCGGCTTTCCCTGCAGCATTAACTGGCTGTCCAACAGGAGCACTGCTCTTTACACCCTGGTGCTGCTGTACGTATGGCAGTTCGGCTCTTCCATGCTGATCTTTTTATCGGGGCTTAAACAGATTCCGGTCACTTATTATGAGGCGGCGGATATGGACGGCGCAGGGCGGATCAAACAGTTTTTCTTCATCACCCTTCCCCTGTTAAGCCCTGTTATCCTGTTTAACCTTGTTATGCAGATCATAAACGGCTTTATGGTCTTCACCCAGGCGCAGATCATCACAGACGGAGGGCCAGTCAATGAAACGCTGGTTTATGTGCTCTATCTGTATAAACAGAGTTTCAAGTATTATGAAATGGGATACGGATCGGCTATGGCGTGGATTCTGTTGCTGATTGTGGCGTTTTTTACTGCAATCGTGTTCAAGTCCTCTAATCAGTGGGTATTTTATGAGAACAATGCGGACAAAGCGCCGAAGAAAAAGAAAAGGAAAGGGGGCCGTTAACGATGACAGCTATAGCCATGGGAATGAAAAAGAAGAAAAAACTGGACAATGTGATGTTTCATGTGGTGGTGGGCGGAGTGGCGGTTCTCATGTTCTATCCGATTATCTGGATGTTTTTCAGTTCATTTAAGGAAACACGTCTGGTTATGACTACTGTGACACAGCTTTTTCCTAAGGAATGGACGTTGGATAATTATTTTACGGGCTGGAAAGGATTTGGGGGAATTACCTTTGCCACATTTTTTAAGAACTCTTTCGTGATAACGCTGCTGTCTACCACAGGGGCGGTGCTGTCTTCCGCTATGGTGGCTTATGGATTCGCGAGAATCCAGTTTAAAGGGAAAAATGTGCTGTTTTTCTGTATGATTATCACCATGATGCTGCCCCATCAGGTTATCATGATACCGCAGTATATCATTTTTAATATGCTGGGATGGGTGAATACGGCTCTGCCTATTGTGGTTCCGTCCTGGTTTGCAAAGGCATTTTTTATCTTCATGATCATGCAGTTTATAGAGGGGGTTCCCAGAGAGCTGGATGAGGCGGCCCGGATTGACGGGTGCAGCAATTACAGCATTTTCACCCATATTATCGTGCCATTGGTCCGTCCGGCCATGGTAACCTGCGCGATTTTTGAGTTTTATTGGAAGTGGGACGACTATATGGGGTCTTTGCTCTATTTGAATTCCCCGCAAAAGTATACGGTTGCGATAGCGCTGAAGAATTTTACCGATCCCATGAGTTCTTCCGATTATGGAGCCATGTTTGCAATGTGCGTGCTTTCACTGTTGCCGGTGATCATCATTTTTCTGCTGTTACAGAAGTATATCGTAGAGGGAGTGGCGTCCAGTGGGATTAAAGGTTAAATCAGGAGGTTGAAAAGGGATATGAGAGATCAAATATTATTTCAGGACAATTTTAAGGGGTTTCCTATCGGTGAGTTCCCTTATGACAGGGATCATTCAGCGGCCGGAGAGTATCAATATGTGGTGGAAAGCGGTTATCATGGCGCCTGGAAGGACCAGGTATCCAATTTTACCTACAATGGGCATGGGCCTTCCTGGATCATAACGGAGAGCGGGGGAACTCACTATATGGAATCCTGCCGGATCGAGAAAGGAAAACCCCACAGAATTTTTCCCACGTTGCAGACCGGAGACGTGCTTTGGAAGGACTATGATGTTTCCGCAACTGTAAGACGGCTCTCCACCAAGGGAATGGCGGGGCTGGCATTTAACATGAACGACAGCATTGACACCCTGGTATTTTCACTGGAATACAAAAAAACGGCCAATTTGTCTTACCGGCATAAGGAGGACGTGATTATATTAAAGAGCGTGCCCTTTGAATCCGATTGTGACCAGTATTATAAACTGATGGTGTCCTGTGAGGGAAGCCGGGTTACCTGTTCCGTGAACGGGCAGACGCTGATTGAATACGAAGGAAAACTGGTTGAAAGGGGAGGCAAAATTGCCGTGACGGCAGACTGTCCCACCCAGTTTACCGATGTTCTTGTGATGGTTACGGATGAAACGGCTGATGAAATCAGGGAGAGAATTCGTGCCGGGAAAGAGAAAGAAAAACAGCTTCAGGACGGGTATCCGAAGATGAAGCTGTGGAAAAAGATCGACCTGAAGAATTTCGGAACCAGCAGGCAATTGCGGTTTGGACACCTGACAGGGACAAAGGAATGGTATATTGTGGTACCACAGACCCAGAGACGGGTGGAGCGGGATTCCTATGCCCATATCAGCTGTATTACGGCCATTGATCTGGACGGCAGAATTTTATGGCAGAAAGGAGAGCCCTCAGAACAGGCTCATATTCTTGGCAAGATCAGCGCAGACCTGCCGGTTCAGGTATATGATATCGATGGAGACGGGATTGACGAGGTGATTACCGCCCATAACTTTGAACTTCAGATTCTGGACGGAAGAACCGGCGAGGTGAAAAAATCGGTGAAAACGCCGTATTCGGACGATCCGGATGACGTGCTGATCGGCGTTCCTTATGGACAATATGCATTTGACCGGATTAATCCTGACGGAATCAGGATTGCCAATTTCAGAGGGCTTTCACGGCCGTCGGATATCCTGATTAAGGACAGGTACTGCCGCATATATGCATTGGACAGTGACTTAAACCTGATGTGGAAATACAGAAGTCCTAAAAACACCGGCCATTTCCCCATGGCCCTTGATATCAATGGAGATGGACACGATGAGCTGCTATGCGGCTATACGCTGCTGGACTGCAATGGTAAGGAAATCTGGACTTATCCGGTACAGACAGATCATACGGACGAGATTGTGGCAGGAAAATTCATGGCGGGAAGCGATAAAGGCTATTTTGCCTGCGTGTCGGGAACCCAGGGATTCTTTATCGGTGATTTTCAGGGAAATATTGTGAAAAGGGATTTTATCGGCCATGCCCAGCGGGTCAGCGTGGCAAATTACTGCCCGGAGAGAGACGGATTTGAAATCGCGGTGACCAATTTCTGGGGACACCATGGTGTTTTATATCTATATGACTGTTTTGGAAACCAGATTTGGGAACAGGAAAATGAGATGAACGGCAACGTTCTGGCTCCGGTGAACTGGGTTGGAAACGGCCGGGATTTCATCTTAACAAATGCAGATCCCAACCGCGGTGGACTTTTGGATGGGGATGGAAACCGGGCGGTGATCTTCCCGGATGACGGCCATCCGGTGATGTGCTGTGAGGCCATCGATTTATGCGGAGATGACCGGGATGAACTGGTCGTCTGGGATTATCACTCGATCTATATTTACACCCAGGACGATGGGGAGAGGACGACGGATTATCATCCTGTGAAGTATCCGTTTTATAATGCTTCGAATTACAGGGGAGAGTACTCGTTTCCGGACGAGAGCTACATCACATTTAAGGAAGAACCGGAGGAAAAGCGATGAAATATCAGGATCATAAATGTACCGATTTGAAAATTGCATACATTGGAGGAGGAAGCCATGCCTGGGCCTGGGTTTTTATGACCGACTTGGCACAGGATGAGCAGATAAGCGGAACGGTCAGGCTGTATGATATCGATGAAGAGGCGGCAAGGAATAACGAGATAATCGGAAACCGGCTGTTTGCAAGAGATGATGTTAAGGGAAAATGGAAGTTTGAGACAAAACGATCTCTGAAAAGCGCATTGGAGGGCGTTGATTTTGTAATTATTTCCATTCTTCCGGGAACATTTGATGAGATGGAAGTGGATGTGCATCTGCCTGAAACGTATGGAATCTACCAGTCGGTAGGGGATACGGCCGGGCCGGGAGGGCTTATGCGGGCGCTGAGGACTATCCCC
>JAGZXV010000303.1 GCA_018378255.1 Clostridiaceae bacterium
GGACTGCATGATGAAAATTGTCATGCCCCTCCTTGTTCCCGGCATTGTAGCAGGAAGCGCAATGGCATTTGTCCACTGCTGGAATGAGTTTTTGGTGTCCTTTTCCTTTATTCAGAAACAGGCGTATTTCACCATTCCGGTAGCACTGAAATATATGATCAGCGAATTTGACGTGAATTTTGGCAATCTGGCGGCGGGCAGCATGATCGCCCTCAGCATACCGGTGGCATTGTTTGCATATATCCAAAAATATCTGGTGGGAGGGCTGAGCGCCGGTTCGGTAAAAGGCTGACCAGAACGAAAAGAAATGAAGGAAGACCAGAGCGGAAGGCCAAAACAGGCGCCTTCCATCTCTGGCTTTTTGCGTACCAGACCCGGTTGTGTTATGATGGGAAAGAATGGAGGAAGGTATGAAACGGGGAAAGAGAAAGTCCATATTAAAGAAAATCAGCATTGTGGTGATTTCATCTCTGGTGTTTACCGCCATAGCTGCAATCGGGGCATTTTACTATCTGTTCTTTTATATGAAAGATCAGGTACAGGAAAGTTATATGAAATATTTGGAGATGTACGCCCAAATTGTGGAAAGCAAATTGGAGGAGACCAGCCAGAAGGGATTCGGAATCATCATAGACAGCAATATCCAGGACCGGCTTACGGAGTGGGGGGAACTCTCCAAAAAGAGTTCACCGGCAGAGGCGGACAGCATGGAACTTTTGTACCGCCAGCTTCTGATTAAGAAAAATGTGGAACAGATACTTTTTAACAATATGGCCCTGGCCGGGCAGATCCGGCATATTGAAGTCATCACTCCGGACGGCAGCATTCTGTCGTCCTCCGGCGGTTCCGGTTTTGGGGATCAGGAGAATATGGAGCGGGTCATCGATGCGGCTAAACAGGGAAAAGGCGCAGCCATCTGGCTTTCAGATTCCGGTTCCAACTATATTATTCACGCCAGAAGCATAAGAGGGCTGAAGGCAAAAATGACGGACAGCCCGCTGGGGACGTTTGTCATGTGGGTGGACATGCAAAAAATCATGAGGACAGCCAATGACAGAATGCCTGTGGACGACAGCATATTGATTATGAAGGACAGAGAGGGAGGGCTGCTGTTTTCCAGTGATTCCCGCTTTGAGGGCGGTCTGTTTACCGGGATGAGAAATGGCAGCAGGATGGATCTGGAGGGAGAATCTTATCTGGTGTGCACCTATAAAAGCGGCGATCTGTTTGAGTATACCATGCTGGTATCTGCGGAGAAGATTTACAGGCCCGTGGAGCAGTTTATACTGGCGTTGATCGGGGTATTCGTTTTCATCATATTTATGGTTGTGCTGGGGACGGATAAGATATCCAAACAGATTATGAAGCCGATTCCCAGGCTGGCCCAAGCCATGAAAGCTGTAGAAACAGGACATTTCCGGATCACGGACAGGGAACTGCTGGAAGAGGGGAGAGAGGATGAAATTGGTGACCTGTGCAGGGATTTTGTTTTGATGACACAGAAAATCGACCAGCTGGTTCAGGAAAATTATGTGAAGCAGCTCGTGATAAAGGAGACGGAACTGCGCGCCCTCCAGGCCCAGATCAACCCTCATTTTCTGTATAATGTTCTGGAATCGGTAAACTGCATGGCGGTCATTGCCCGTCAGCCGGATATCAGTGTGATGGTGAAAAGCCTGGGGAATCTGCTGCGGGAGGCCATGAGCAACCAGGAGATTTTCCATACTGTTGAACAGGAAATGGGGCTGATTGAGGCGTACCTGGCCATACAGTCCATACGTTTTGAATCCAAACTCTCCTTTGAAATGAAAGCGGAAGAAGAGGTGCTGGGCTGGGAAGTGCCGAAATTCTTTTTACAGCCCATTGTGGAAAATGCGGTGGTCTATGGAATCGAGGCGACGGGAAAGGCCTGCCGCATTGCCATAAGCATAACAAATGAGGGCAGCCGCCTGATCGCCGAGGTTTCAGATAACGGGCCGGGAATGGACGAAGCTACCGTTCAGTCCATATATGACAGAACCATAAAGGGAAAAGGAAATGGAATCGGACTGCATAATATCATCGAACGGCTGGAAATCATGTGTAAAGGGAAAAGCCGGTTTAGCATCCTCAGCAGGCCGGGAGAGGGAACTAAAGTTGTCATAGAGCTTATAAGTGAAGAAAGAGGGGGAGAAGATGCTTTCTGTGATGATCGTGGATGATGAGCCGCTGATCTGCAAGGGGCTGACGGCTATGATTCCATGGGAAGAATTGGGGTTAACGCCTGCCGGCACTGCGGAAAACGGGGAGGAAGCGCTTGCGCGGATGGGGGAAATAAAACCGGATATTGTTATAACGGATATCCGCATGCCTGTCATGGACGGGCTGGAGCTGATCGAAGCCTGCAGCAGAGAGGGGTATCGCTGTCATTTCATTCTTCTGACGGGATATAAGGAGTTTGAATATGCAAAAAGGGCTATGCGCTATGGGGTGAAGCACTACATTCTAAAACCCACGGACCCGGAACTGCTGATAAAAGCATTGAAAGAAGAGATGGAGGATGTGGCCGCAGAGCAAAAGGAGGCTGAAGCCAGGGAGAAAATGCAGAAGCGGTTTGAAAAAGTGGCCACGAAAGCAGTTGAGCAGTATTGGCATGAATGTCTGAAATTCAACCGTTTTTTCCCTGCTGAATTTTCCTGTTATGTTCCAAAGGAGGAACATAACCGGGAATGCGTATGCGCGGCCATGTATATAGAAGAAAAAGCGCCGTATTTTGAGCAGTTTATCCTGAAGTATTTATCTTATGAGATTTTAAGCCCTCTTTACCGGGTTTGCTGCGTGATTATGGGGAATCAGATGGCAGCGATTGTAGAGCACGTTCCTGACCGTGAATTTCTGGCGGCGTTAAGGCAGATCAAGCAGCTCTTTTACAGTTATTTTGGGAAAAACGTGATGATTTCAGTCAGTTCGGTGGGAACTTACAGGATGATACCGCGGATGTATGAAAAGGCGGCAGCTGCCTTAAATAAGAACTTCTGGTCGGCTGATGATGAAATCATCCTTCCCGGCAGCCGGAAGAACACATATGGATCCGGAAATGGGCCGGTGGATTTAAACCAATATAAAAGCCGGATTGCAGTGAGTTCGGTGGAGGTCATGAAGGATGTGATAGCTGCCTCTCTTGCGGAGATTAAAGAAGGGGGCGGCACTGTGGAAGAAGGAAAGCAGATGGTGCTCCAGCTCTATATCATGGCAAAAAAATATCTGGAATTAAGCCACGGCGAAATTGATATTTACGATGTGGATTATATCCTGCAGGCTAAATCTTTCCGGGTTGTGGAAAAGATGTTTGACAATCTGTTTGAGGATTACGGGTCGGGAAAGAAAACAGAGGTATCGGTAAAGCAGCGGACCATTGAACGGATGAAGGCTCTGATCGAAGAGAATCTGTCGGAAGAGGAACTGAGCCTGAAATGGATAGCCAGGAACCATCTTTTTATGAACGAGGAGTATTTGGGTAAATTATTCATTCAGTATACGGGAATGCGTTTTTCCGCATATGTGACGAAAATCAGGCTGGCAAAAGCAAAACGGCTTTTGGAAATGGAACCGGGGATTAAGATAACGGAGCTGTCCAGGCGTGTGGGTTTTGGCAGGAATTCAGCATATTTCAGCACTGTTTTTAAGAATGAGACAGGAAGGAGTCCCAGCGAATTCAGGGATTAAAAGATCGGAAAATAAGCGACCTCCCACTATTCGGATGTACATTTAATTAGTATCTATTCCAAATGGGAATAGATTGATAAAAAAACGGAATTGTCTCTGCAGAACCGGCAATTTATAATGGAACTACAATAAAAATTCGGAGAGAAAAACGGAGGTAATGAATGGAACCGATCTATGATTTAAGATCAGCGCTGGAGTATTTAAAGAATGTGGGCGGCCAGCTGGTGGAGACGGATGTTCCCGTTGAGCCGATGGCAGAATTGTCAGGAGTTTACCGGTATATAGGAGCGGGCGGCACGGTCAAAAGGCCTACCAGGCAGGGTCCGGCCATGGTATTTAACCAGGTGAAAGGACATCCGGGGGCGCGGGTTGCCATCGGGCTTTTAGCCAGCCGGCAGAGAGCGGCCATGTTTTTGGGCTGCAGGCCGGAAGAACTGGCATGGGTTCTGCGCGACAGCGTCAACCACCCCATACAGCCGGTGGTCATTACAAAAAAGCCCAAATGTCAGGAAGTGGTGCATCTGGCTTCCGAACCTGGATTTGACCTGAATAAACTGGTGCCTGCGCCTACCAATACACCTCAGGATGCGGGGCCCT
>JAGZXV010000304.1 GCA_018378255.1 Clostridiaceae bacterium
CATCCAAAGCGCCCTGAGCTACGCCGATTGACTGAGCGGCAACGCCCATACGTCCTGTATCCAAAGTCTTCATCGCGTTGCTGAAGCCTCTGCCCTCTTCGCCAAGAAGGTCACTCTTATGTACGCGGACATTTTCCAAAATGATGTCGCTGGTAGCGCATCCGATCAGGCCCATCTTGTTCTCCGGTTTACCGCAGGATACGCCCGGCAGCTTCATGTCCACAACGAATGCGGAAATGCCTCTGGTTCCTTTGCTCATATCGGTCTTCGCATAGATAACCGCATAATCGGAAAGAGGAGCCATGGTGATAAATGTTTTACGTCCGTTTAAAATATAATAATCGCCGTCTTTCACAGCAGTTGTTGTCATGCCGCCCGCATCAGAACCTGCACCCGGCTCTGTAAGCGCAAATGCCAGTTTCTTCTCGCCTGTTACAACAGGTCTTAAATATTTTTCTTTCTGCTCGTCGTTTCCGGATAATAAAAGAGGTCCGCCGGATAATGAGTTCGGTGACGAAACATATAAGCTGGCTACACCGCTGACTCTTGAAATCTCTTCCATAACGATTACATAAGAACGGGAATCTGCGCCCTGTCCGCCCAGTTCTTTCGGAACCTTAATTCCAAAAAATCCTGCTTTTGCCATTTTCTGAAGAATCTCTTCTGGGAAAACTTCTGTTTCCTCCACCTGGTCCAGAATTTCTTTGGTCAGCTCTTTTTCTGCGAATTCTCTGGCCAGTTTTCTGATCAAGTCATGCTGTTCTGTAAAATACATCTTCTAATTTCCTCCATTCTGCCGCATTACGGCAATTTAATCAGGTTTATTTTGTTGTTCTAATCTATCGATAACCTGCTTTTTTAATTCAGATATCAATACTTTTCCACTTGCAGTCATGGGAAATGACTGAAACTGCAGTACATGGCTGGGAATCTTATAATGGGCCAGCCGCGGTTTTAAGTAGGCTAAAACCCCCTGTTCGCTGAACGGGGCGCCTGAAACAGGAATGATACAGGCCACGATTTTTTCCTGTACTACCTCTGCCGGAATGCCGATCACTTTTACATCCTGTACATTGGACAAATCTTTGATATATCCTTCGATCTCCTGGGGCGAAATATTCTCTCCTGCCCGGATGATCATGTCCTTGCGCCTTCCCACCACATGAAGATAGCCGTCCCGGTCCAGATAGCCCAAGTCACCGGTTCTGAGCCAGCCGCCCTCCATTACAGCGCCATTGGTCTCTTTGGGAAGCTGGTAATAACCCTGCATCACATTATAACCCCGGACCTGAATCTCTCCGATTTTGTCATGGTCCAGAATCAAGCCGGTCTGGGTTCCATAGATCCTGATTTCCACATGGCTGATGGCCTTACCTGCGGTTTCTGCTTTTCTTCCAAAATAATCTTCCCTGTCCGCCAGGGTCACACAAGGTGAGGTTTCCGTCTGCCCGTAAGAAGGGATCAAATCGATTCCCGGTATCCTCTGGCAGATCGATATGTATTCTTTTGATGACAGCGGTGATCCGGCGATGATGCCGGAGCGCAGGCTTTTTAACGAATATTCCGAAAAAGCCGGATTGCGTATCATGGCTAAAAACATGGATGGCACGCCGTTTAATACGGTGCATTTATATTTATCAATGTGATCAAGCACCTTTTTAGTCTTAAAATACTTCATCAGGTGGATGGTACATCCAGCATGAATGCTGGCTAACAGGCCGGAAGTGATCCCGAAGCAGTGAAACAGGGGAACGACTAAAAACAGCTTGTCGCTCTCATTCCACTTCATCCGCACAGCCGTTTCCAAAGAGTTGTTAACCAGATTAAAATGGCTTAACATAACGCCTTTTGGTATGCTGGTGGTTCCTGATGTAAAAAGCATTCCGGCAATGTCACCAGGCTGTACCTGGCGTTTGACACGGGCCAGCTTTGCCATCTCCTTTTTACTCTTTTCAGCAGTAAAAAAGCTTTTCTCAGTCATCCACTTGCCTTCTCCGTCGCGGCCGATGGGAATCCAGCGTTCTACCTTGCACCAATCCGCTTTTTTCACCTGGTCGACCATGGTTTCATACAAAAGGGATTTATACCCATCCCCGTAATACATGTATTTAATGTCTGCATAACGGATGATGTCCATCAGTTCATTCTCCAGGTAACAGGTGTTGATCAGCACAGGAACCGCGCCGATCTTCTGCAGGGCAATAAATGTCAGAATCCAGTTCGGTGTATTCACACTCCAGATTCCCACATGATCTCCCTTTTTCATGCCGAAGGAGCACATCCTGACAGCCAGATAATCCGATACCAGATCCAGTTCTGCCCAAGTGTAATTCTTATCCCAGTATTCTATTGCCATCTTATCAGGAGACTGCTTCACCCGCCAGGCCAGGCATTCTCCTATGGTCTTATTGACCAGCTCCATTTCCATTTACCGCACCATACCGCTTTCTTACATGGATAATCCGCCCCATGTTTCCAGGAACATCTTTTCATCCATTATTTTTAACTCAGGAGAAACTTCCGGTACAAAATCCATCTGATCGATAATATCTTTCTGAAGATCAATTCCAGGAGCGATTTCGATCACAGTCATCCTGCCGTCAACCAATTCAAATACGCAGCGTTCTGTTACGTAGAGAACTTCCTGGCCGGATAAAGAAGCATACTTACCGCTGAATGTGATCTGCTCCACTTTCTTTAAGAACTTGCGTCCTTTTCCTTCTTCCAAAATCACCAGCTGGCCGTCTCGGATCTCCTCTTTGCATTTATCCGCAAACATGCCTGCAAATACGACTTTTTTAGACGCCTGGGAGATGTTGATGAATCCGCCCGGGCCTGTGAGTCTTGGAATTTTCTTCGTCGGGTCTTTTTTATCGGGAATGTAGAATTTGCTCACGTTAATGTTGCCTTCTTCATCCGCCTGGGCAAGTCCTAAAACAGCCAGGTCACAGCCGCCGCCGTCGTAGAAGTCAAACATGGAGCCATGGTCTACATTGGCCTCCGCATTATATGCGCTTCCGAAGTTAGGAAGTGCTGCAGGCACGCCGCCGAAGGAACCGCTTTCCGTGGTGAGCATAATATCATCGATATGGCCTTCTTCGGAAACGATGCTGGCCGTCTCGGATGGGATTCCAACCCCGAGGTTAACGATATCGCCCTTTTTCAGCTCTGCCGCACATCTTCTGGTGATCACCTTTCTCGGTGACAATGGAACAACAGGCAGGGCCTGAAGAGGTTTCTTTATATTTCCCGCAAATGCCGGTTCATAATATGTACCTTCCGTCTGCCAGCAGGCATTGGGATCGGTGGCTACTACTACATAGTCCACCAGAGCTCCCGGAATCTTCACATCTTTTGGATGGAGCGTTCCTTTCTGCGCCGTATACTGTACCTGGACAATGACGATTCCTCCGCTGTTTTTCGCAGCTTCCGCAACCGCATAGCCTTCATTGATCGGTCCTTCGTTCTCAAAGGTGATGTTGCCGTTTTCATCTGCCGTAGTTCCTCTCAGAAGGGCAACGTCCAGTTTAAATGATTTATAAAACAGGTACTCTTCCCCATCCAGCTGAATCAGTTCCACAAGATCTTCTGTGGTAACTTCATTCATCTTGCCGCCTTCAATTCTGGGATCCACGTAGGTTCCAAGACCAACTTTTGTAATCAGTCCCGGACGGTGTGCCGCAATTTCCCGCCAGAGATTGACAATAACTCCCTGGGGCAGGCAGTGGCAGGCCATCTTATTGGCTCTTACCAAATCGTTCATGGCAAAGGCTGAGCCGATATGAGCTGCCGACCATTTGGTAACCAGCCCTTCATAACCCAGCCGTGTCATGCCTCTTTCTTTCCAATCGCCCATTGCGCTTCCCTGCTTCATCGTAAGATCACAGGGATGACCTGTTTCTTTGTAGTTGTCTGCGATCGCTACAGCTACCTCTTCTGCCCAGCCGGACAGTCCCATACCCGCAACACCTACGGTCGAATGGTCTGGAATTAATTGCGCTGCTTCTTTGGCAGTAATAAATTTTGCCATAACTTACCCCTTCCCTAATCGCTTATGTTATTTTCTTAACGTGATTATATCATATTAGGTCAAACATGTAAACATAGACATGTTCGTTTAAACTTATTTCGTGAGTTTTAATGATAAATCTCCTCATTTTTTGTGTACTTTTCACAATTAAAAATTGGGATGGGACTATTGGGATTTGGTTGAGAAAGATACGCAGAAAAGCGGGGCGGAGGGATGGCGGAGAACCAGG
>JAGZXV010000305.1 GCA_018378255.1 Clostridiaceae bacterium
CTGGTCCACCGGCGCTTTCTCAATGTTCATCATGATGAAACGGGATGCATTCCAAACCTTGTTTGCAAAGTTTCTGCTGGCTTCCACCCTCTCCCAATAAAAACGCATATCATTGCCGGGCGCATTCCCTGTAATCAGGGTCATACGCAGCGCATCAGCTCCGTATTTGTCGATCACTTCCAGAGGATCGATACCATTTCCCAGGGATTTGCTCATCTTGCGGCCCTGGGAATCGCGTACCAGTCCGTGGATGAGAACCGTATGGAACGGACATTTGCCTGTCTGCTCAATTCCTGAGAATACCATCCTGATTACCCAGAAGAAGATGATATCATATCCCGTTACGAGCACATCGGTAGGATAGAAATATTCCAGTTCCGGCGTTTTCTCCGGCCAGCCCAATGTGGAGAACGGCCATAATGCAGAAGAAAACCAGGTGTCCAGAGTATCTTCATCCTGTTTTAAATTGGTACATCCGCATTTCGGACATACATGAGGCGCTTCTTTTGCAACCACAATCTCACCGCATTCCTGGCAGTAATAAGCAGGAATCCTGTGGCCCCACCAAAGCTGTCGTGAAATACACCAGTCGCGGATTCCTTCCAGCCAGTGAAGATAGGTTTTTCCAAAACTCTCCGGCACAAATTTCAGCTCACCGGTTTTTAATGCTTCAATGGCCGGTTTTGCCATCTCCTCCATCTTAACAAACCACTGCTGTTTTACCATCGGCTCTACCGTTGTTTTACAGCGGTCATGGGTTCCTACATTGTGAGAATGGGGAACCACCTTTACCAACAGTCCCTGGGCCTCTAAATCGGCCACAATCGCCTTTCTAGCTTCATAGCGGTCCATTCCGTCATATTTGCTTCCCGGAAGGTCTATAGAAGCATCATCATGAAGGATACAAAGCTCTTCCAGATTATGACGTTTGCCAACTTCAAAGTCATTGGGGTCGTGGGCTGGGGTGATCTTAACACATCCGGTACCAAATTCTTTATCCACATAGGCATCCGCAACCACCGGAATCTCTCTTCCGGTCAATGGCAGCACCAGCATCTTTCCGATCAGATCCTGATATCTGTCATCCTCAGGATTTACGGCAACCGCCGTATCGCCCAGCAATGTTTCAGGTCTGGTTGTAGCAATCTCAACAAAACGTCCCTCTTCTCCTACAATGGGGTAATTGATATGCCAGAAAAACCCGTTCTGTTCTTCGTGTTCAACCTCAGCATCAGAAATTGACGTCTGGCAGATCGGACACCAGTTTATAATTCTGGAACCTTTGTAGATATAACCTTTTTCATATAATTTAATGAATACTTCCTGTACCGCTTCCGAACATCCCTCATCCATGGTAAAACGCTCTCTGTCCCAATCGGCGGAAGATCCCAGCTTGTGAAGCTGTTTCACAATGCGGCTGCCATATTCTTCCTTCCATTCCCAGGCCTTCTCCAGGAATCCCTCACGTCCCAGGTCATGTTTATCAATTCCCTGGCTCTTTAACTTATCGATCACCTTTACTTCCGTGGCAATCGCCGCATGGTCGGTTCCCGGCTGCCAAAGGGCCTCAAATCCCTGCATCCTCTTATAGCGGATCAAAATATCCTGCATGGTGTTATCCAATGCATGCCCCATGTGGAGCTGCCCGGTAATATTAGGCGGCGGCATCACTATGGTAAACGGTTTTTTGTCCTTATTTACCTGGGCGTGGAAATACTTGTTATCCAGCCATTTCTGATATAGTTTTTCCTCGATTTCCGATGGGTTATATGTTTTCTCCAGTTCTTTCATCTCTTACTCCTTTTCCCTCACAAGTATTTAATTTCAAACGAGATTTTGCAGGTGGCTTATTCCATGAAACTTTCTTTAAAAACAAAAAACCCTCTGCACAGTTTCCTGTACAAAGGGCGAAAATCCGCGGTACCACCTTTATTCTGCCGGATATCCGGCAATCTCATAAGTCCTTTAACGATGACCGGTCGAAAATGCCTACCGTCTGTTAACCTCTGCGGTTCCACAGCCCTTCAGCACTCCTGCTCCAAAGCTACCTTCCATCCGCACTCTCCCCAAACCGTCTTCCAGCCGATGAACGGTTCTCTCTGTCAGGGTATTCGCATGTACTCCTCTTCTTCCAAGCATTTCCATCTATCTTTTTCTAATGTTCTTATCATAATTGCTTTAAATTATTTTGTCAAGGCCAAAATTTAACCTTTCCATAATCAGCAGTAAAACGGTAACGGTTCAGTCGGCTCATCTTCTTGACCGAAAAAGCTGGTCAAGAAGCATCGGATGTCCATCCGATGGGAAAATTGATAAAGAAAGCAGCTTACAAGCGAGCTTGACACTGCTTTCTTTATCAATTTTCCCGCCGTCTGAACTGTTACGCCATATTCCTGTATTCCTGTTTCCACGCCTGCACCATCTGCGCCGCTCCGGCCATCCGCTTGATCGAATCCTTTTTAAACAATTCGTTCAGGTCCTCGATTTTATCCGATTCCGATGCGATCTCACGCGCCTGACTGATCCTGGCATCCCACTGCCGCATCATTTCCTCCGTCACCAGGGACTGGAATCTCTCGCTCAGCGACAGAGCTGAATCCATCTTAGTCAGGAAATAGAGTTTCTGTACAATGCTCATATCCTTTAAATACCCATAGGATAACTTATAGGCCTGAAATGCCTTTGAAAACTGAAATACCCTGGCATAAGCGGTTCCCAGGTTATTGTAGATCTTGCCTGAAAAACCGTCTCCCATCTCTTTTAACTCCGGGTCTTCCAGTATTTTTTTATATACTGCGATAGCCTTCCCGTACTGGCAGCAGGCAAACAGATAATCAGCCTTATTTTTCTGGTATTCCATAGGCTTCATCTTCCTGATTGCCTGTATCTGCTGGCGCAGTTTCCCGATTTCAGCCGTCGTATAATAATCACATTCCTGAAGAATGATCAGCAGCATGTCATCCGGATTCTCACCGCTCTTTTTCCACCGGTCCAGCTTCAGGGCTGTAAATCCCATATCCAGTTCATCCCTGATAAATGCAATCAAAGCATCATCCACAAAACCGTCCAGAACCAGCATCAGATGATTATAGATCACATAACACAGTTCCTGGGATGAGTAAATATGAATTCCAAGGTTTTCTATAAAATACGGATGTTTTACCGGCTCCTGCCGGCATAAAATTAAACTCATATCATGACCTCTTGTCTGATGATGGAATCGCTGGCCGGATACAGCTCACCAAATCCTTTATCCTTAATCACAACTGCCATGGTATTCCGGTCCAGGAAACCGATGCTGACAGAAACCCTGGTGGTCCGGCCAGGCCGTTCCGGAAATCCTTCCAACGGAATCCGTACCAGTTTTTTCTTTTTAGGATCCTGGGGAGTGATCATAAATTCAATGGCATTCTGGCTGTCTGTAATAAAATCCATGGTGCTTTTACATTCATACCAGTTATCCCCTGCTGAAGCTACCACCAGCTGCCCTTCCTTATCCCTGTGGAAGATATTGACCGTCACCGTAGCTTCCAGCCTGCCTTCACAGATAAAAACATATGGATAAGAGGTCTTTTCCTGCTGGTAATCCGCCGCCTTATATGCTGCTCCTTTGGCAAAAACACTGCTCTCTCCGTAAACACGGCGTTTGGAACAGACCATCTTCATAAATTCCACTGCCCATCCCTGTGTTTCAAACCCTTTGCCGGTGAGAAAAATGGAGGAGAACAGCTTTTTTTGGAGAAGCCGGTCTCCGCAGGCGCATAAGATCTTATCCGCCAGTTTTCCGCCGGCGCTGCTGGACAGAATATCCAGGCTGAAGGCCTCGTCCAGGTCTTCATATTCAGCGATCACCGTAGTTTGTCTCAGCCCTCTTTGTACCTTTAACTCATAATACCTTAAATACTCCTCCGAAAGGTCAAACATGCCCACCTGATTGCTCCACACTTCCCTCTTCTGGCTCAGGATATAATAGATAAATCCCTCGGTATGGCTGATCACATGAAGCCGTTCTCTTGGTATCTCCAAAAAATCCGCACATTTTAACAGTGCGTCAATCAACTTGGCGTCCACTTTCCTTAAAGCGACTGTCAACTGGGCTACAGACGCCGTCTCATGGTTTTTAAGCGGAAGCTCAAGCACCTTTTTCATATACTGTTTTAAGAGATCCAGCCCTTCATAGCGGATTCCCCCTATGGTTGCCGTACCGTCCTTTTTTACCAGGCTCAAAAGCTTATCGA
>JAGZXV010000306.1 GCA_018378255.1 Clostridiaceae bacterium
ATCTAAAACCAAATCGTGTTAAATTTTCAAGGTACAAACTACAATCAGGCAATTAAATATATGTCTTTTGACACCCTAATCCTATGAAATAAAAAAATCTGCCCCTGATAAAAGGACAGATTGTTATTCTGCGGTACCACCTTTTTTGATTTAATAATCCACTCAACCAGAAATGCCATCACACTTCCTACCGTTAACGCCGGAATACGTCCCCAGATACTTTGTTAAATAACATTTCCCCTGGCCCTCAACGGTCCATTTACCAGCCGGCTTTTCCACAGGGCTCTCAGCATTCGCCCCATTCTCTGTACAGCGCCTTTGAAGGTTTTATCTCCGTCTCAATGGTTTAATGATATTCTATAGGCTGCCGCCGTGTTTGTCAATCCCGAAATTAGATCAGTTTGGAGTATGATTTTGGCCATTTAGGGGCCGGCAGAACGGGAAACTCTGTCTATGTGATAAAATATCTGTAAAAAATCTAAAGAAATTACAAAAAAAACCCCCGTTGTATTAGTATTATTTTTGTATAACAGTGCCGGTGTTCCGGCGGAAGGGGAGAGTGCTATGAAAAAAACAGCGGTATTACTGGCGCTTGCGCTGACAGCGGCAGCGGGCCTGTGCGGATGCGGGAAAAAAGAACAGGTTCAGGAACCTGAGATATTAAAAGTGGGAAATATGGGAACCAGCATAAAAGCCGCCATGGTGGTTCTGGCCCATGAGATGGGATATTATGAAGAAGAAGGGCTGAACGTAGAATTTGAACAGATCAATAATTTAAATGACGGGCTGACGGCCATTGGTACGGGTAAAATGGATGTCCTTCCCATGGGAATCATCCCTACCGTGACATTCGCGGCGCAGGGCGGCGATTACGTGGTATTTGGCGGAACCATAGCGGAAGGCGGGGAAGTGGTGGTCTCCGATGAATATAAGGATCAAGTGAAATCGTTAGAGGATTTGGAGGGCTTGACCATTGCCTGTGTGCGGCCGGAAACCAGCCATATGATCGCGGAAAGCCTGATGAGGGACCAGGGGCTTGATGTGGATGGGACTACAAAATTTGTGGAAGTGGACGGTTTTCAGAGCGTGATCGAGGCGGTACAGAAGAAAACAGCCGATGCAGGATTTGTTAACAGCGGGTTTGGACTGATCGCCAGGCAGCAGGGGCTTACGAAGGCATTTGCAATCGGTGATGTGATGCCGGGGGCGGTGTGCTGCCGCCAGACCACATCCCAAAAAGTGATTGATGACAAGCGGGATGCCTTGGTGAAATTCCAGACTGCTAATATCAGGGCTTACCTGCTGTGCATGGAAGATGCAGAAACGGCGGTTAAGAAACTGATGGATTTTTCGGGGCAGGACAGGGAATATGTGGAATACTGCCTTTACGACGGAGCCATGAAGATAACCATGGATCCGGCTAAAAATAAGGTGTTGTCTTTTTATGAGGTGATGAAGGACAACGGCGATATTCCGGAAGACAGTAAATGGGATGGGGATAAGAATGTGGACATCACCATTTATAAAGAAGCTTTGGATGGGCTAAAAAAACGTCTGCCGGATAATGAGATTCTGAAAGAACTGGAGAAACAGTACGAGGAAAATAATTTTTAGAGGGGATTTTATGATCGAACTGAAGCAGGCCGGATTCCACTATCCGGGAGAGAAAAAGTGTGTGTTGGACGGGATCAGTTTAACCATTGAGGATGGTGAATTTGTGGTAGTGCTGGGAGGCAGCGGCTGCGGAAAAAGCACGCTTCTCAGTCTGATCGCAGGCCTTAGGACGGTTACGTCGGGAGAAATAACGATTGATGGAAACGCCTGTTTAGGTCCGGGAGAGAATATGGGCATCCTGTTTCAGCACAACTCACTGTTTCCCTGGATGACGGTGAAAAAAAATATTTCTTTCGGAATCCGCCAGTCCCATCCGGGCATGAAAAAAGCGGATCGGGAGCTGCGGGCTGTCCGGTATCTGTCCTATGTGGGGCTGGAGGACAGCAAAGAAAAATACCCGGGGCAGTTATCCGGCGGCATGCGTCAAAGGGCCGCCATTGCCAGGATGATGGCTATGGATAAGGAACTGCTTCTTTTGGATGAGCCGTTTGCTTCTTTAGATCCGAAAAACAGGATGGAGCTGCAGCAGCTTTTAGAGACCATGTGGAAAAAGGGAGAAAAGAAAAAGACCATCGTGTTTGTCACCCATGATGTGGATGAAGCCATATTTTTAGGGGACCGGGTGATCTTTTTAGACCGGCAGAAAGTACGGTCTGATATTAAAATCCCCTTTAAACGTCCCAGAGGAATTGATACCATATTGAAGGAAGAGGAATACTGCGTGATCCGAAAACAGCTGATTGATCTGTATTATGAAGGAAACAGGCCTGAGAGAGAAAACGTCCCGGTACAGGAATTGGGCAGATGCGGATGCTGCTGAAACAGGAGGATGAAGGAAAATGAAGATGAAAAAGGAGTGGCCGGTTCATGTTCTCTATGCCATCCTCCTGGTAATGGGAACATTTCCGGTTAACAACGAGGTACAGAGCGGAATTGTCTTCGCCTGTATGATTACGGCTGCCGAAGGCATTTACCTGGTAAGGGGAAGAAGGAAAGGGAAAAAAAGAGGAAACAGCGATCTCATGCTTTGTCTTTATGGAATTTTGATTCTGTGGGAACTGGTTACCGACTGGATTCCGGCAGTGAACCCGATTCTGCTGCCGTCGCCAAGGGCCGTATTCCAGGTTTTCATAAAGCAGCGCAGCCTGATGATAAAAGGGGTGTATTCTTCGTTCCAGCTCCTTTTCGCAGGATTTGGAGCCGCATTTTTTCTTGGCATTCCTCTGGGGATTCTGTCGGGAAGGGTGAGGCGGATGAGGGAGTTTTTACTTCCGGTTGCTAAAGTTGCCTGCTGTATCCCGCCCATTATTTATACTCCTTATGTGGTGGCGGTAATGCCTTCTTTTCGGAGCGCTTCCGTATTTGTGATTGTGATGGGGCTGTTTTGGCCGGTTTTTATGAATGTGGTTCTCATGGTATCCGCCATGCCGCAGACCATGGAAGATACCATAAAAAGTATGAGGGTTGGCAGAGGGGATCTTTTTATGCAAATCTATCTGCCCTATGTGATTCCAGGAGTGGTGAAAAGCCTTCATATTTCACTGTCCACCTCATTTATGCTGCTGACTATGGCGGAAATGATGGGCGCTTCTTCTGGCTTGGGGTATTTTATCAAAAATTTTGCCGATTATGGAAATTATACCTGCGTGCTGGCGGGAATTATCCTGACTGGAGCCGTGATCCTGCTGCTCAACCTGTTTTTGGAATTCCTGGAGAGGAGATGTATCCGCTGGAACCTGTAATTATGATGTATGTTCCAAAAAAATTACAAATTTTATGACATAATTTCAAAGATAAATATGAATTAATCAACTGGATCTATTATACAGAATTTGTAGAGAAAGCGATTGAAAAGCAGTTTGACACTTCCTGGAATCTTTTTGAAGAAATGTGCAGCTATTTTTATGAAAATCGTGCCTTCTATAATAAAACCTTTCGGGTAGAAGGGCAAAATTCTTTTTCAGAATATTTCTTTTCGCTGATTTTTTCCATTATGTCTGCACATCTGGCCGATATTTTTAAGGACGAACCATCTGTGGACCCCTATGCGGAATTCTACACAGATGCTCTGGTCTGCGCCATCAAAAAATGGCTTTCCAAAAAGGACGCCATGCTCCCTGATGAATTCTGCCGTTTTGTCAGGATTGCCGTCATGCGGGCTTCCCGTGAAGTCACTGAAAATCCGGAATTTACGCTATAGTACATACGGTACCATTATCTTCTTCCCGGGACAACAGCCTTAAGGATCTCTTCCACACTGGAGTGAAAAATGTTTTGCATGTTTATCTTCTCGATACCATTTCGATTATGTACCCGTACGCTGCCATCTGCATTAAATCCGACATCACAGCTTTCTTCCGAAATAATTTCATTGATTTTCCAGGAATCCTGCAATAAATCCATGGCGATAACTGCATCTTTCTGTCCATTACGCACGGAAAGAATGTATTCATAGACCCGGTTGCAAGTCTCCGGACAGCACGACGGAAACGGCGCCAGCAAGACAAAATATGGATGCAGCGCCATCATTTCATGCAGCCACCGACCGCTGACGATGGACTCTTCATTTTCTTCTGAATA
>JAGZXV010000031.1 GCA_018378255.1 Clostridiaceae bacterium
AGGCGGGCAGAAACTGAAATTCCGAATCAGTTTCTGAGATGCCCCTGAACGGTAAAGTCATCAGGAGTTTACCGTGAATGGGCATCGCACCGCCTTTTTTCATTCTGAAAGCCTTAGTTCCACTTAACGGTCGGAATCAGATCCCCGTTACCTTTGATCCGCCCCTTGGGCCGCCTGGCCTTATCTTCCGCCCCAGGTTCCACTTCTTACAGGCGTCACCCTCACCAATCACTTAAATAAAGATTTTTCCTTCCCCGCCTGAATCACTTCGCTGATTAAAAGAAGTGCCGCTCCCGCAAAGATAAAGAGGTCGCCCAGGTTAAACACCACTTTTTTCAGTTTTTTCCACTGAATGCTGAAATAATCAATCACATAACCGCGTACCATCCTGTCATACAGGTTGCTGAGCGCTCCGCCAATGGCAAAGGTCAATGCCGTCTTTTCCAGCAGCTGCCCTTTCTTAGGCAGAAGCCAAAGCAGGATTCCGGCCAGGGCCGATGTCATGATTAAAGGGATGTTCTTCACTAATTGGGGTTTTTCTTCTAAAAATCCAAAAGGAAAACCGGCGTTGTGATTGCGGTAAAGAAGGATCCTGCCCTGGCTTTTCTCCAATTCTCTTGGAAATGTCTCCGGATCCTGTTTCTCGATCGATTCCTTTAACAGAAGATCTATTACAAAAATTATTCCTGCCACATAGATAAAAACCATTCTGATACCTCCTGCTCTTCTTATACCTGTTGTTAACATTTTACTATAAACCTGCATATAATACTAGAGAAAATTTATAATTGCGGAGCCGCTATGGAACCCTGCAGTACAGATATTACCTCTGAAGATTATGCTGATTTTATCTATCAGCACACAAGCCTTCCATTGGAAGAACTGTACCGTTTATATGATTCACCATGCATCGATTTTATCAGCCGCGAACTGCTGATCCTTTACCGTCCTCTACAGGATGTTCTTCCCTTGTCTTTAGAAAAATATTCTTATGACACAATTCCAAAACTATATTCGCTTTTAGACACCTCCAGCATGGACGCTTCCGGCATTACTGCCAGCCAGGCGCAGCCGAATTTTGGTTCTTTGGGTGAAGGAGTTATCATAGGAATCATCGATACGGGAATCGATTATACCAATCCGATATTCAGGAATCCTGACGGAACTACCAGAATCCTTGGAATATGGGATCAGACGCTCCCGGAAAATGGTCCTGGCGGAGTGACTTTCGGTTTTGATTTTTCCCTTCTTTACGGCCAGGAATTTACGGAAGCCCAGATCAATGAAGCGCTTTCCTCCACTTCTCCCCTCGACATCGTTCCATCTATGGATACCAATGGGCATGGGACCTTTATGGCCGGAATCGCCGGCGGCGGCGAAACAGAGGATGGAAGCTTTGTAGGCGCTGCACCAGCCTGCCGCTTTGGTATCGTCAAATTGAAGCCTGCCAAAAAATATCTGAGGGATTTTTTTGGAATCCGGGAAGACGCAATAGCCTATCAGGAAAATGACATCTTAACCGGCATCCGTTATCTGCTGAACCTGTCTTACCTGTACTCCTCGCCATTAGTCCTGCTGATCGGTCTTGGCACCAATTCAGGAAGCCACTCAGGAACTTCGCCGCTGGGGCTGTTCTTTCGAAGGCTCAGCATCACCGGAGGGGTGGCCAGCGTCATTGCGGCAGGAAATGAAACCGGATTCCGTCATCATTTTCTTGGGAATATCAGGGAAGATGAGAACTTTGAAGAGGTGGAACTGCGGGTTGCAGAAGGGGAACGGGGACTTACCCTTGAATTATGGGCAAGAGGGGCGGAGCTCTATACCGTTGGATTTATCTCTCCCACCGGCGAACAAATCGAACGCATACCGGTCATTCGCGGTAATGAAACCCGGGTCAATCTCCTATTGGAACAGACTACCATTACGGTCAATTATGTCACATCAGAAGCGGGTTCCGGCAGCCAGCTTGTATTCATCCGCTTTGAAGCTCCCGCCGCTGGCCTGTGGAGAATCCGGGTCTACAATTCGCTCTTTATTACAGGTCAATACCATATGTGGCTGCCAGTCCATGGATTTATTAGTGATGATACCATATTTCTGCGTTCCAACCCAGACACCACCATTACCGGCCCCGGAAACTCCCCCAGCCCAATCACCGTCAGCGCATATAATCACCAAAATGGCAGCATCTACATCCATTCCAGCCGTGGTTTTACACGAGACGGAGGAATTAAACCGGAACTTGCTGCACCTGGCGTGGATGTCTATGGTCCTGGCCTGGGCAGAGACACCGAAAACGGCAGGGTCTTTCCTATGACCCGCAGGACCGGCACCTCTGTGGCCGCAGCTCATGTGGCCGGGGCCGCAGCCGATCTTTTCGGATGGGGGCTGAAAAACTCAATGACCCTGCCCATGTATCAGGCAGGCATCAAAAGTTATCTGGTGCGGGGGGCATCAAGAAATCCAGCGTACACATATCCAAATAAGGAATTCGGCTATGGCACGCTGGATCTGTTCAATACATTGCTTCGTTTCCGTGAATAGGTTTATCCTCTCATCTCGATCATGGGGCCGCCGCTTTTCTCAAGGTAGGATCTGGTGATTACCACAGATCCTATATTGGGATCCTTTGGAATTTCATACATGATATCGAGCATAAACTCTTCTATGATAGCGCGGAGAGCCCTGGCTCCAGTCTCCCTTTTAATCGCTTCCTGAGCAATCCATTCCAGGGCGTCATCTTCAAAAATGAGCTTCACTTCATCAAGGGACAGCAGTTTTATGTACTGCTTAAGGATGGCATTTTTAGGCTTGCGCAGAATCTCCATCATCATAGGTACCGTCAGCCCTTTTAAGGTTACGGTGATCGGCAGACGGCCGAGAAATTCAGGGATCATTCCAAATGCCCTCAAATCCGCATTGGTCACCTGGCTCAGCAGATCCGGGTCATTATCAAACCTGTCTTTTAAGGCCGCTTCAAAACCGATAGATGATTTTTGGGTCAAACGCTCCTTTATGATATCTTCCAAATCCGGAAATGCTCCTCCGCATATGAATAAAATATGATCTGTATTCACAGTAGTCATAGGTGTCAGGGCATTCTTCTGATTCGAACCTACCGGCACCTCCACCTTGCTTCCTTCCAGAAGTTTTAAAAGCTCCTGCTGCACAGATTCCCCGCTCACATCACGGGTGTTTGTATTCTTCTTTTTGGCAATCTTGTCAATTTCATCAATAAATATGATTCCGTGTTCCGCCCGCTCCACGTCATTATCTGCAGCGGCCAGAAGTTTTGAAACCACGCTCTCAATATCGTCACCGATATAACCTGCTTCCGTTAATGAGGTGGCGTCCGCTATCGCTAAAGGCACATCTAAAAGGCGTGCCAGCGTCTTTACCAGATAGGTTTTTCCGCTTCCTGTGGGACCGATCATGAGGATATTGGATTTTTCAATGAGGACGTCCTCATCACTCTTCTGATCCGACGGGCGGTCCAGCATCACACGTTTATAATGGTTATAAACTGCTACGGAAACCACCTTTTTCGCCTTTTCCTGGCCGATCACATACTCATCCAGCCGGCTTTTGATCACATGAGGCGCAGGAATATCCTTGATCGTCAGTTTAGGGGCTTCTTTGGCCGCTTTTTTCTTGATCTTCTGTTTGTTGGGAATCGCCATCTCCGGCGCATTGGTGAAATCATTCAGATTCATGTTCATATACGGCATATTCTGAATCTGTGAAAAATCAAAATTCCCCTTGGTGACAGAATCAAATGCTTTCTGCATACAGTCGTTACACAGGCACATGCCTCCCGGCATGGTGACCATCTTGCCGGCCTTGCTTTCCGGCCTGCGGCATACATAACATATATTTTCATAATCATTATTATCTTCGTCGTCTGTTGTAGTTTTATTCTCTTCTAAATCCTTGTCCTTGTTTTCCAAACTGTTTCTCCTTTTCCTGAGGTAAAATTAATACTGACAATACGCTTGTGTTATGAAAGAAAGAACCCATGACTAAAAAGCCATGGGTTCATTATAATACATTTTTCTCTCCGGTACAAGCAAGTCCGGCTTCTCATTATTTGGAAGTTCCAACCTGCGGACGGAAACCGAGGGTCACATCCACGCTGCGCTCTGCATACTGTCCGTCAGCCAAAGACTGAACGGTCAATGTTACCGTTTCCCCGCCTTCATAATAGGTCAGAAGATCCTGTAGATCTGTCATGGAGCGGATGCTCTGGCCGTCAAATTTGGTGATAATATCTTTTTCGCGGAGAGTGGATTGAGCCGCCGCGCCGTCGTCTAAGATCTTATATACGTAAACGCCTCTCGGCATTCCGAATTCTCTGGCAGCTGTTTCATCTATGTTCTTTCCCTGAATACCAAGATATCCCTGTTTGCTCTCTTCCACCGCATTCCTGGTCTTTCTGTTCATCAGCTCATTGATAATATCCGTCGCCTGGGAAATGGGAATCGCATATCCCATGCCTTCCACTTCCGTGGAGGAATATTTGGCTGCGTTGATGCCGATCAGTTCTCCCTGCATGTTGAGGAGCGCGCCGCCGCTGTTGCCGGGATTAATGGCCGCATCCGTCTGAAGCAGCGTTCTCGTGGATGATTCTTCCGTCTTGACTTCACGGTTTAATGCGCTGACATATCCAACCGTAACCGACTGGCCGTATCCAAGGGCATTGCCGATAGCGATCACACCCTGGCCTACTTTCAGGCTGTCGGAATCTCCGATTTTAGCCACTGAAATCTGGGATAATGTTTCCGCAGGAATGGAAGATAAAGGAACCGCCACCACTGCCAGGTCGGAATCCGCATCAGTGCCTTTAATGGTAGCTTCAACGCTCTGATCATCGATAAATACCACGCTCAGATTGTTGGAATCCGCTACCACATGGTTATTGGTTACAATCAAAAGTTCTTCATCGTTCTGGCCTACAATGATTCCGGAACCACTGCTGGGAACTTCATAAGTCTGTGTAGGGCCAAACCAGGAATTGGCCTGGTAGAGCATCGTATTGTTGATTGCCACAACGGAAGGCATGGCATTTTCAACAATAGCCGACACATCTGTGACAATGGCCTGGGATGCCTGGGCAATCGTTTCATTCTTGGGTTCTTCTGCTTCTGTTTCCGCTCTGCCTATTGTAACCGGCTCCGTCTCTGCCGGAACGGATTCTTTAAAGAACTGATCTGAAACCACATTGATCCCAACCATGGCTGCGCCTGATACCGTACCGAACAGCAGAGCTGCCGCAGTAATTCCGGCAATCCTGCCTGCCATTGAATGTTTTTTCTTCGTTTTTTTAGGCTGCGGCGGTACCTGGTTATATACCGGACCGGATGCATATGGATTCTGGTAATATCCATTGGTATTCTGCTGAGGCTGTCCATAGTAATCCGCCTGGCGGTCCGGGCCGCTGTTTAATCCGGCCTGGCCTGGCTGTGCACTCTGGTTTGGCCGGCCGGTCTGCATCCCTTGGACCGGCTGTCCGCTGCGTTCAGGCTGTCTGTATCTCTGATACGCTTCCTGTTCTGCGCCCTGCCTAAATTCAGTCTGCTGATTTTGATACTGCGGCGCCTGCTCATTCATCTTTTCCTGATTTGCCGGTTCCGCTTTGACACCATCCTGAAGAACAAAATTGACCTCTGTCTGCTCTTCTTTTTGGCTTTCCTGATGTATCTCCTGATATGCCTGCTGTCCTCCAAGGCTTTCTTCCTTGTCCGGAACTTCTTTATGTTCATCAGGATTCATATAATTGAATTCATTCTTATTATTCTCATCGTACATAATATGATCCCCCTTCATCTTGATAACTGAATTCTCATTTCTATCTTTTATGCCTATATCCTATCAGTTATTTGTGATGAAATTGTGATAAAACTATAATGAAATTGTGAAATGAATTTCCAAACACGTTCTAATTTTCCGTTTCCAGATTATCAAATAAATCTGAATCATAAAATTCCCGGATACTGATACCAAATCCTTCTGCAATCTTCTTAATATTCGTAATCCCCGGATTTTTGCTTTTCCCATTCATTATACTTTTTACGGTCGAAGGCGGCATCCCGGCCCTATATATCAGCATATATTCTGACATACGATTCTGTCTGCACAATTCTTTGATCCGTTGTTTTGTCGCTTCGTATACCTGCATTTTACTCTCTCCTTTTTTCGTATAGTGTATTCGAATACGGAAACTTTTTCGGGCGATATGGAATCCCATATCATTGCGATACATTGATTTAAGGTTTTACGTTTTTATACGTACAATTTTTAAGTGTATTTAGTTGTTTTTCTTCATATAATACTTGTATATTTTTCGCTAATTCTATTTCTATGGTAAATTATTTATACGAAACGAAAGGTGAGGCTTATGAAGAACAGCACTGATATTATACGCGAATTGAGAGAAGAGCGTGAACTAAAGCAAAAACAGGTTGCAGAGATACTGGGTATTACACAGCAGTCTTATTCTAATTATGAAACCGGCGCTCATGAATTTCCTTCCCGTCATCTGATAAGGCTGGCAGAGTTTTATGGAGTGACAACGGATTATCTGCTGGGCAAAACTGAATACCGGCAATATATCCCTGATTTAAATAAGCCTTTTGTGAATCATGCAACAATCGGTGATTATCTTTCTTTGTCGCTGTCTCTAAACAAAGAAAACCGTAAACATTTGATCTCATACGCCAACTATTTGTATTCAATCAATAAAAAAGAAGATAATTAAAAGGCAAGATGAACCGCAATCGTAATCGCCTCGTTCATCCTGCCTTTTTTTATTTCATATTTTTCGTCTCTTCCACAATGTAGATCGGTCTGTCCTTCAGTTCTGAAAATAAAATGGAGATATATTCTCCTATGATTCCCACTATAATAAAAAGTATGGCAAACATAAAACAGATCAGCACAATCATGGTTGCATAACCTGGAGGCGTGCCTACCGACGCCCAGGAATAAACCGTATAAACCAGCACAGCCAAACCTAAAACAGCGGCAAATACGCCTGCATAGATGCCCAGCTTCAGAGGCAGGTTGGAAAAGCACATGATGGTATTGACGGAAAACCGCATTAATTTGCGAATACTGTATTTGCTCTCTCCCGCGACCCTAACCCGGGCCTCATACTCCAGAGTGGTCTTTTTAAATCCCAGGTTCTGTACATATCCGCGGAGGAAACGGACTTTTTCCCTGTAATTCTTTTTCAAAACATCCGCCACATTTCTGCTGACGGCAAAGAAGTCGGACGCATTTTTTTCGAATTTAACATCGGAAACCATGTTGATCAGATCATAGAACGCCCCCGATGCCAGGTTCTTGAACCATCCGGCAGATTGGTTTTTCGTTCTCACCATATTGATCACCTGGTATCCCTCATCCATCTTTTCAATGATCATGGGGATGCATTCCGGCGGATGCTGAAGATCCGCATCCATGCAGACAATCCCGTCCCCGGTGCTGTAGTCAATTCCCGCGATCATAGCCGCCTCATGGCCGAAATTCCTTGAAAAATCCACTGTCTTTACCTTATGGTTCTGCTCTGCCAGTCCGCTCATAATCCGATAGCTGTCATCCTGGCTCCCGTCATTGACAAAGATCAGTTCATAATCCCAGGACAGGTTTTCCAATATCTTTACAGTTTCTTCATAAAACTTATTTAGAGCCAGTTCTTCATTATATACCGATACGACTACTGATATTTTCTTATCCATAAATCTCAATCTCCATACTGGAATGGGACGGAACCCTCTGGTCCTTTGGCGGCAGCTTCGTATAGTCGCCATATATCCAGGTCAGTACCTGATGCCATTCTTTAGGCGCCATCAGTTTTGTATCTTCAAATTCCAGATCCACCGTTTCCTCACACCATTCTTTCTGCAGGGTAACATACAGGTAGTCCGGCTGGTAATTGCTGTAATACCGCAGCCTGCTCTTCCCCTTTTTGTCCTTCACCGCCAGCATATGCTGAAGTTTAAAAATTATCTTCATGGGGATCAGCTTCCCTACTGCGGCAAGGCCTCCTATAAACACTTTATACATAGGGCCGTATTTGCCGAAATCCAGCTTATAGCGGTGTCCCATGGCCAGCCCATACACCGCTTTATGAAGGAACAGGGTCACGGCTGACGAAATCTTATTTTCCGGCAGTTCATCGATAATGAAAAGGTCCACCCACAGATGGTTCAGCGTGCCTTCGTAATACTGCATTTCCGGGGTATCTTCGTGGGTTCTGCTCTTGTCATACATGATTCTGGATGTAAAATCATAAAAGGCCTTCCCGCCCCTCAATGTGGTACAGTCAAAAAATGTCATTCCTTCCGGCAATTCCCGTTTCACCACTTTGCAGAAGGCTTCATAGTTGTTCCTGGTAAATGCCACATCCGCATCGTCATCCCAGGGGATAAATCCTTTATGGCGCACAGCGCCAAGCAGAGTTCCGGCGTCCATCAGATATTTGATTTTATATTTCCGGCAGATTCTGTCGATTTCTTTTAATATTTTAAGATTTGCCTCATGCACCTGGGTGAGGTCACAGGCATTTTTTTTATCGCTCATGTGTTCAGGCTCCTTGATGTCCTCCGCTTTTAACGGATTGCTTCCCTGATGGTCTTTGCCATATAATCGATCATCTCATCGCTCATTCCCGGGTAAACTCCTACCCAGAAGGTATCTTCCATAATGCGGTCCGTATTTTCCAGACTTCCGGCTATTCTGTATCCAGTTCCGCTTTCTCTCATCTGGTCAAAGCAGGGATGTTTGGTCAGGTTTCCGGCAAACAGCATTCTGGTCTGTATTCCATGGCCCTCCACATAGCTAACTACCTTTGCCCGGTCAACTCCCTTTTGGCAGGTGATTAAGAAACCAAACCAACTGGGGTCCGAGTTCTTACAAGCTTCCGGCAGAATCAACTGTTCTTCCGTACCTTTCAGCCCCTCTTTCAGTCTTGCGAAATTGGCTTTTCTCCGTTCCACAAAGGATGGGAATTTTTTAATCTGTGCACAGCCTATGGCTGCCTGAAGGTCTGTAGCCTTTAAATTATATCCAAAATGGGAATATACGTACTTGTGGTCATATCCCAGCGGTAACTGTCCATACTGGCGGTCAAAACGGTGGCCGCACATATTATCACGGCCTGACGGACAGACACAGTCACGCCCCCAGTCGCGGAAGGAACGGATGATTTTATGGAGCAGGGGATTATTTGTATACACAGCGCCGCCTTCTCCCATGGTCATGTGATGGGGCGGATAAAAGCTGGAGGTTCCGATATCTCCTATGGTTCCTGTAAACTTCATCTCTCCGTCAATCCTATAGCGGCTGCCCAGGGCGTCGCAGTTGTCTTCTATGAGCCACAGGTTATGTCTGTCGCAAAAAGCCTTCACGGCCGACAGATCAAAGGGATTGCCTAAAGTATGGGCGATCATCACAGCTTTTGTTTTCTCCGAATATGCTTCTTCCAGCTTTGTCACATCGATATTGTACTGGGGAATTGTCACATCCACGAATACCGGAACCGCACCGTACTGAATGAGGGGGGTCACGGTAGTCGGGAATCCGGCTGCCACGGTGATCACTTCATCCCCCCGTTTCACCTGGCGTTCCCCAAGCAGATTGGAAGTCAGGGCCATAAACGCATTTAAGTTGGCGGATGACCCGGAGTTTACCAGGGAGCAGAAACGCACTCCCAGATATTTTGCCAGATCAGCTTCAAACTGATCTGTATATCTGCCTGACGTGAGCCAGAATTCCAGGGCGCTGTCCACCAAATTGGTCATCTCTTCTTTATCATACACTCTGGACGCATATGAGATCCGGTCTCCCGGCTCAAAGGGTTTCTTCTTATTATGAAATTGTTCACAGTAGGCCCCTACCATCTCTAAAATCTCTTCTTTTGCCTGCTGTTCTGTTTTATTTTCAAACATAATGTCCTCTCAGTCTGCCGCAAATGCGGCTGTTTATTACAATTACGGCATTTTTTAAAGTCCTGGCCGCGATAATTCTATCTGCCGTTTTGCAGAAATTCGCCGATCTGGCGGTCCATCACTGCCAGCATATCCTGCCCATCCAGATAGGCTTTTGACCATTCCACCGTCTTTTCAACGGCCTGTTCCACATGATAACGGGGGCGCCATCCGAATACGCTTTTGATCTTGGAACAATCCAATTTCAGAAAGTTTGCTTCATGGGGACCGCCGTCAAAGCAGTCTGTCCAGCCGGTTCCTTCTCCCCAGGCCCGGCAGAACATGTCCACCAGCCGGCCTGTGGTCACACAGTCACAGTCATCCGGCCCTACATTATAGTATCCCTGATATGTTCCATCCTCATACTGTGACTTTGCAATCATCATGTATACATACAGCGGTTCCAGTACCAGCTGGTACGGCCTTGTGGAATGGGGATTCCTGACTTCAATCTGCCTCCCTGCTGCTGCTGCCCTGATACAGTCCGGAATGATCCTGTCATTGGCAAAATCACCGCCTCCAATCACATTTCCCGCCCGGGAAGTGGAAATCGCGCAGCGGCCGTCTTCAAAAAAGGATTTTTTATAGCTGTGGGTTACCAGTTCCGAACAGGACTTGCTGTTGGAATAGGGGTCATAGCCGTCCAGCGGGTCGCATTCCCGGTATCCGTATTCCCACTCTTTATTTTCATAAACTTTATCTGTGGTCACATTGAGAAATGAGCGGACACAAGAATTCTGCCTCACACATTCCAGCACATTGACCGTACCCATTACATTAGTTTCGTAAGTGTAAACCGGATCTTTATAAGAGTCCCTCACAATCGGCTGTGCAGCCAAGTGGAATACAATTTCAGGCTGTACCTGTTCAAACACGCGGGCTAAATGTTCCCGGTCCCTGATATCCCCAATCACGGAGCGGACCGTATCCTCAAGCCCGGCCGCCGCAAACAGCGAAGGGCTGGTCGGCGGCTCCAGCGCATAACCGGTCACATCCGCCCCTGCCAGCGTCAGCATTCTTATGAGCCAGGAACCTTTAAATCCCGTATGGCCTGTTACCAATACCCGTTTTCCCTGATAAAAATCTTTCATCTAATTCTCCCAAACCTTCCATGGAGCCTCTCCCGTCTGCCACAGGCTCTCTAATTTCATCATTTCCCTCTGAGTATCCATACACTGCCAGAAGCCTTCGTGGTAGAAGGACATCAACTGACCCTCCGCAGCCAGACGCTGCATGGGTTCCTGTTCAAATACCGTGGTGTCATCCTTCAGATAATCGAAAATTTCCGGATTCATCACCATAAATCCGCCGTTGATCAGCGCCCCGTCATTGTCGTCCTTTTCACGGAATGACCGGATCACATTGCCGTCGTCAATATCCAGCACTCCCTTCATCTGTCCCAGGTTTACGGTTGTGATGGTTGCGATCCTGCCATGGCTTCTGTGAAACTCCTCCAGCGCCTTTAAATCCACGGTAGAAACACCGTCTCCATAGGTGAGCATAAACGGTTCATTTCCAATATATTCTTTAATCCGTTTGATTCTGCCGCCCGTCATGGTATGAAGCCCGGTATCCACCAGTGTCACCTTCCACGGTTCGGAATAGTTATTGTGCACTTCCATCTTATTATTAGCCAGATCAAAGGTCACATCCGAGGTGTGGAGGAAATAATCTGCAAAAAACTCTTTTACCACATATTGCTTATATCCAAGACAGATCACAAATTCGTGAAAACCGAACTGTGAGTAATATTTCATAATATGCCAGAGAATGGGCTTACCGCCGATCTCAATCATGGGTTTCGGTTTCAAATGGCTCTCTTCACTGATTCTGGTTCCAAGGCCACCGGCTAAAATAACAACTTTCATATGTTTTTCTCCTTCCGCCTAAACGGCGTTTCCTAATCTATGGTTCCCTGAATACATTCCATTTCTGTTCTTTTAAAATCTCTAAAGCGCTTCTCACCTTCCGGCCGCTGTCTTCCCGGCTTTTCCTGTAATCAAAGATGCCCTTCAGTTCCTCGTCGCTGAGAGTTTCAAACTGCATGGCCGCCGCCCCTATCCTCTCTCCGTACTCCTCGCGGTAGGGCGCTTTTTTCATTTCTTTATATGTGGTGCAGATATTTCCTGCCAGGAATATGAGACAGCAAAGGGCTGCCGCCGCCTTCACCGCATTGCCGTTTATCTTCTTCCATAATAGGGCTATGGTCAGTATAATGCCCAAAATCCCCACCTGGTATTGAAGGGCATAGCGGGAACTCATGCCATACTCGTCCTTTAAAAAGATCCATCTGGAAACCAGGATCAGCAGATGGTTCATGCCGCCCGCAGCTATAAGCATACAGGGCAAAACCGTCTTCTCATACAAACGGTAACGGAAATTCAGCCAAAGGGCGAATAAATAACAGAGAATCACCGCGATCCCCAATGCATAAACCGTCCATCCAGGCAGCACAGGCGCCTTGGGCGGTTCCGGTCTAATCCAGCTGTTGAGGACTTCCTCTCCGAAAACCATGGAGGAGCAGGATTTAATCAAAAAACGGACCGGAAACGCGGGATCCATTCCCAAAGCCTCTCCAATTGATATGTTAACGGCATCCGCATGATCCTCCACCGCATAGGAATTGCTCCACATATAGAGAAGGAGCGGGATCAGGGCGCTGATGAGATACAGAATATACCGGTTGTCCTTTTTCTTCCTCTTCCCTTTCCATTCCAAGATATACAGGCACAGGTAAGTGAGCATGAGGGTTACGGAGTAAATGGCGCAGTAAGGACCTGCGATTCCCAGGGTAATGATCCATGGAAGAACCATGAGCAGCGCCCGGTCGGCTCTCTTTTCTTCCCCGCTCCATACCCGGTCAATGACCATGTAATGGTAATAAAAACATCCGATTGCCAGAAAATGCGCCCAGCCGGAGCCATTGGTCAACATCTCCCATTTATTCAGGCTGAACATAACCGCCATCATGATCAAAAACCATGGGGCAGATACCGAACGCCGTAAACTGAAGCAGGCGAATACCACAGCCGCCAGCCCAAGCCCCAGCACTCCAAGCCCCATATCAAAGGTGGTCCTGTAGCCGAAAAATGTCACATTGATGATTCTGGCCAGATAGTTAACCGGAATCCGGGTCAGAACATCCGGCACAAAAAACTTGTCCGGGTTCCACACATCCGGAAGATAACTGTTCACCAAACGGATATAATCTGTGTATACAATGTCGAAGGTGGCCGTCTTTATATACCATAAACAAAAAAGAACACCTAAAACAGGTATGCTGAAATAGAGGGCCTTTCTATAAGTTTGTTTCATTGTTTCCTCACTTTCATGAAATTCTTTTACAGTATACCCTATTATCAGGGATATTTCAATAAGTTACGCCAGGAAGGGGGAGCAGCCGGGTTAAAGCCGGCTGAAAGTGATTTGACAAGTTCTGCAGGATACTTTAGACTGGTAATAAAGCAGAATCTGTTAGTTTTGGCGGACAGGACCTGCTGGTCTGATCTGGTGGATGGGAGGAATTTAAATGAAACTGCTGATAGGCGGATTGGTACTTTTGGCCCTTGGAATCCTCATGCTTGCAGCTCCTGATCTCTTTTATCAGATCACGGAAAGCTGGAAAAATAATTCTTCTGCCGAACCTTCCGATTTATATAAGCTAAATCTACGCATTGGAGGTATTGTATTTTTATTGGTGGGGATTGCAGGTATCATCACATATTTTGTAATATAAACGGCATTTTATGGGCAAAGCTGTTTGAAGGGAGGGCAGGAGCAATGAGTAAATACAACACGTTATGGGAATACGTACAGAAAAACGGAAACCGGTCATTTACACTCACATTTGAAGAAATACAGCATATTGCAGGAGTCCCAATCGACCACTCTTTCTTAAAGTACAAAAAAGAGCTTACAGAATATGGCTATCAGGTGGGCAAAATTTCCATGAAGGAACAGACGGTCGTATTTAAAAAATGGATTGACAAAAACGCTCCGGCATGGAAGAATCATATGTCTACACCTGAATTGGAAACAATGGCGGAGAAATTGTTACAACGGGAAGATATTATAGATATACCGTAAAATAAAGATCTGCTTAATGGGACGTTAAAATACAGGATTTTGCTAAAGAGCTCCCTGGCAATATAGATACGGCAATTAGGAAATAAAATTTATGTAGGAGGTTTTCTATGAATTGGGAACCATGGACTGGATGTTATAAAATTAGTGAGGGGTGTACAAATTGTTACTTTTACGGCCCTCACGCTAAGCGGTACGGCCAAAATACCATCGAAAAAACGGACAAATTTGATTGGCCGGTCAGGAAAAATTCAAAAGGCGAATACAACATTAAGGGAAACAAAATTCTTGCCACCTGCTTTGCAACCGACTTTTTTCTCCCTGAAGCGGACGAATGGCGCAAGGATACCTGGGCCATGATCAGAGAAAGAAAAGACATTGATTTTTTAATTTTGACAAAGCGGATCGACCGTTTTCCCGTATCACTTCCTTCTGACTGGGGTGAAGGGTATGACAATGTAAACCTTGGATGCACGGTTGAAAATCAAAAATCAGCCGACTACAGGCTTCCTCTCTTCTTATCCTATCCGCTCAAACGGCGTTTTATTGGCTGTGCGCCGCTTTTAGAGCCCATCGATTTGACAGCCTATCTCCACGGAGTGGACCATGTTACCGTTGGCGGTGAGACAGGCCGGGACGCCCGGGAATGCAATTATGACTGGGTCCTGGATATCCGGGAACAGTGCATGGAGGCTGGCGTGACTTTTTGGTTTAAAAATACGGGATCCTTGTTCAGACGAAACGGCGTTGTGGAAAAAATCAATCCATATAAGCAATCCAGCCTGGCAAAATCCCTTGAAATCGATATTTCCGACGGAAAAAGGCTGTTTTGACAAAGAGTTGGTTTTATTGATACTGGAGTGTGTTTGATTTCCTATTACGAGTAATATTTAAAATCTGTCATCAGTATGAGCGGGCAATATGGTTTTGAAAGCCCGCTTGTTCTGTTCATTGTATCACAGTAAGTATAAGCGTTCGCGGTAGCGCCAAAAAAAGTTACGGCGCTTTCAGAAATCCAATTACAGATATGACAAAATGTCATTTTTCAACCCCATATTTATCAACATACGCTCTCGCCTTTTCCGGAGTTAACTCAAACCTTCTTTGAAGTTTTTCGCATATGCGCTCTGCTGCCACTCCCTCTTCCATATTATCCAAAATCATTGCCTGTATCCCTTTTTCCATTCCTTTTTCCATTCCTTTTTCCATTCCCAATTCAACGCCATGCTTTACCCCCTGTTCCAGTTCATCTGCGAACAATTCCCTCAATGCTTCACACATTTTCTTTCCCTCCTCATACTGTTTTCTATTGGCCCGGATGATCAGATCCATCACAGCAGCATACAACGGATTTTTTTGCTTACCCTCATATGCTTTTGCCAATGGCTCAATATCTTCCTTCATCTTTAAATCACATCTCAAACGGCTTAGCCAGACATTTTCTTCCTTTGACAGATTCTTAGTAACGAGGATCTGCATGGGAAACAAAAGACCTTCCACATAATAGATGCCCGGAAATGCACTTGTTACCGTGATGCCATACTGCCTGCTCAGATAACGGATCATTTCCCTGGGATAGTGGCTGCTTATCAGTGTAACGGTTAAATCCTCAGGCCGTATCTCCATCACCTTCTCTGTATCCGACTGATACAGACAGGCATATCCCATCACTTTATAGAAATCATTAACACTTAAATAGTCACGGGGACTTTTATACTCCACCACATTAAACTGTCTGAATATCCGTCCCAGGCTCTTTTTGACCTTCCTTCCCGGCTCCAGCTTAATAATCAGAGTATCAATTTGAAGCGGTTTCTCGCTCAGGTTATACTCCTTTAAAAACTGCAAAAACTCCCCTTCTTCCATCAGTTCAATCTGCAAAGCCGCCTGAAATGCCGCATGCCACTGTAATGGTTTTTCTTCCATTTGGTATTCTCCTTTTATTATAATCAAAAACAGAGATGACTTCAATCGTGAAATATCATCCCGAAAAACTTACAGATCAAAAAAACTGTAACAGCTGTGAACCATTACATAAAACTAAATATTTTTTCAACTTGGATTTTTTGGCTGAAACGGCCAAATGACTGCGGTTCTCTCCCGCATATTTAGAATAAAGATCATTTGCTTTTTAGAGCGCGTTTGAAAATTGCTTTTCATCAGATGTACATCACAGTTTGTGGGAGATTTGTCCTGAATGAAGGGCGAACAGCGGGCTATGTAACCTGAATTCAAGGCAAATATACCGCAAAGCAGGACATGCAGATAACAGAAATGAATTTTCAAATACGTTCTAAGTATATCATCAATACAGGAACATCTCAACCATTATTTGGATAACAGTTCAGACGGAAGGAAAAATGATAAAGAAATCTGCGTCAAACCCGTTTGTAAGCAGACTTCTTCATCAACTTTTACATCGGATGGACATCCGATGCTTCTGGACCGGCGGTTTGGGAAAACATCCGCCGCTGGCTAAAAGTTCTAGAGTGTGTTTGAGAATTGCTTTCTGCCAGATGTGCGTCACAATTTGTGTAAGATTTGTCCCGAATGAAGGGCGCATAGCGGGCTATGTAACCTGATATCGGGGCAAATATACCGCAAAGTGGACGTACAGATGGCGGAAATGAATTTTCAAACACACTCTAATGTACGGTTCCGGCATAAAGGTTTCTGCTGTATGCCGCAGCCTGTCTAAACGGCGGAAACCGTAAATGCATGAAGCAGGAAAAAGGGACATGTGATATAACTGCAGGAGAAGGGTCTGCCCGGTTGTGTCCTCCACAACTGCCCCTCTCCTGCATAATCATTTTCACACGGCCTTTTTCATTCCATACATTTCATACCATCTTAATCCTTTATCACAGCTCCCTGATCCACCAAAACCTTCCGCAGTTCCGGGATATCCACATCCCCTGGAAGTTTTCCCGCTTTCAATGCCAGAGCGGCTGCCGTTCCTGCGGCCTGCCCCGTAGCGACGCAGCATGGAATGACCCGGTAGCTGGCGGCTGCTTCTGACGTACCGCTGATGCAGCGGCCTGCAACCAGCAGATTGCCGACATCTTCCGGCACCAGGCAGCCAAACGGAATCGTATAATATCCATTTACCTGCTGGAAGGTAGCGCCACCGCCTTCTGAATTATGGATGTCAATGGCATAAGCGAACGTGCATATAGCGTCGTCAAAATGCTTTCGTTCCATAATATCCTGAGCCGTCAGTTTATAACGGCCTTTGATATGCCTCGTTTCCCGGACTCCTAAAGTGGAGGCCACCTGTAACAGCTGGATTTCCTCACAGCCAGGCACATACTTCTGTAAAAACTTCATCACCTTCTGCACCTGTTTCCGGCCTTCCATAACAGCGGCTGTGATCTGCTCCGTGTCGGTAGCATCTATGTGGGCAATTCTGGTGGTGTTGATCTTAAAACGTCCTTTTACCGGCTGTTCATAATTGCCGATTTCATTGCGTTCAATATCCCAGTCTCCGTTTGCTCTGGCTTCTTTTATATACCAGGACCAGCAGTTTTCACCAGGAATTCCCAGCTCCCCGTTTGCCTTCCTCTCTTCCAGCGCTCCTATGAACTTATCCCGGTCAATATTACCCACCTCGAAAAACAGGGTTACGGGCTGCATTACGCCGTCCTTTTCATCCCCTGACACGCATTCGGCTCCCGCATAATAAGCGGCGTCTGCGTCTCCCGTACAGTCGATATATGTCTTTGCAGTGATCAGGGTCATGCCTTCTTTCATGGAAACTAAAACACCGGTTATGTTTCCGTTGTCAGTCAGGACATCACACATCTGGACATTGTACAGAATCTTCGCTCCTGCTTCGATTACCATCTCTTCCATCACAATTTCCAGGGTTTCCGATAAAAATGGGGTCACATGGCAATGACTTCTCACATAATAGGAACTGTAAGGGGTCATTCCCTCCACCTTTGAAGGGTGGACTGCTCCGCCCCGTTCTTCCGTTCTCACACACAATTCATCGAAGATGCCTTTGACGATCTGTTCAGTGGGCCCGTCATCATAACAGGTCATAAACGGCCCTACCAGACCGGCAGTAGCCATACCGCCCATCATCTGTCCCCGTTCAATGAGAAGGGTATCCGCACCATTTCTGGCCGCTGCCACAGCCGCTCCGAAACCGGCCGAACCGCCTCCTATTACCAGCACATCCGTTTTAATTTCCCGGTTAATCTGTTTTATGTACTGCATTCTAACTCCTTTCCTCTTCCACCAGATATTTGTAGCATACGCCCGCAAATGCATTGGCACCGATTTCACTCAGCGAAGGAACTCCGGTTTTTCCAAGCTTTACCGGGCCTATTTTCAGAATCGGCACCTGATATCTGCGGGATGTCATGCCGATTTTATGACATTCCAGATAATGAAAATACTCATGGCAAAGAATAACATTCAGCCCTTCTTCATACGAAAAGCCATTATTTTCACACCAAAGGGCGACTGAATCCGTATAAACCTTCAGTAGGTTCTTTCCCGACAAATACTCACAGAAATACCTGCGCTTTCCCAGCACATAATCCATTTCCTTATAAACCACCGTAACACCGCTTTTTTGTAAAATGTCCAGCATATCCAGCTTCTTGTCATTACGATGCGTTTCCAGAAACAACCGGGCCTGGGTTTCCCCCACATTCCAGGCGTCCATAAAAATCTCGTCCACCCGTTCTTTCTCAATCTTTGGAAATACATAGTCCTGCCTGAGATCATTCATGCTGTTTTCTTTATCAGGAAAGGGAAATTCTTTCATCGCCAACTCCTTTTTAAGGTTAAACTCAGTCCATTACGGCCGAACAGACACCTTTCAGGTTATAATCTCAATCTGTTCTGGCCGAGCAGAGAATTATCATGGTATCGTCCTCCCGGACAGATGCCAGCTCGATTCCCGCTAAGGATTTCACATGCTCTTCATCCGCCAGGCCCGACAAATCTATAATCCGCTTGCCAAATATCATATAGACATTGGGCAGGGTCTTGCCGCCGTCATTGTACTCCGTCAGCTCTTCCATGGACCTCATGAGCACGCTTTCCCAATTGGCCCCGCTGCAGACATGGATCTTTCCATCCCGTTTCTGCAGACGGATCACGCCTTCTTCATCCACAATGGAGGTAGGTTTTGTCACCTCACGGAACAGGCCGAACAGCTTTTTCTTCTCTATCTTATACTGCATGGCATAGATCATGCCATTGGAGGCGGCTGTAAAAATCTGCGTTTCCGCCACATCCATATTCTCCGCCACCTTTTTTCTTATTTCCTCTTCTGAAAGACGGCGTTTTGTCAAATCCTTCGAACGCATTTCCGTCGTTCCAATGGCAATAGCCCGCACCAGGTTCTGGGTGGTATCCACTTCTACGGACACTTCCACAGTTTCAGGGGAAGCGCCTGATTGAATGGCCCGTTCCTCCGCCTCCCGGCGCACCGACAGAATATCCTGTTCCGTAGGATTGGAAATGGTCCGCTCAACCATATCCCGGATCATGGCTAAAGCCACTCCGATGGTGGAAATGACCGGCGCATTTTTTGCATTTTTGTGTTTTAAGGACATGGTTTCCGCCAAATGAGGCACAACTGCGGAAGCGCCCCCGCCTCCGCCAACCAGCATCGTGGTTCTGCGGTCCATATTATAATCACTCAGAAGGGCTTCCACCACCCGGCTGTTTTTAACGGCAGACAGACGAAGTGCTTCTTTTGCCGCCTCTTCCACGGTCAGTCCCATATTATCCGCCAAAGGCTTCCACGCCCTTTTAGCAGCTTCCAGATCGCCAAAGGCGTAATCCCCTTCTGCCACATAACCGGCCAGATTTGCCGCTCCTGCCAGAGACAGGGCGTATCTCTTTCCGTTTTCACACTGGATGCAGGCGTAATCCGGGTCTGATTCTTTAGGTTTTACTGCGCAGAGAACAGGATTTATAATTTCATCCCGGTTTGAATACACTTCATAAGCCATTCCGGCGATATGGACGCTTCTTGGGCCAACATCCTTGATTTTTCCATCTTCGATCTGAATCATGCTGCCGCCGCCGATGCCTACGGTTCTAACATCCAGAGAGGTCAGATACGTTTTATGTCCGCCCACCTCAGCATATTTTACCATAACCTTTCCGTCTTTGACGCAGGATATGTCGGTGCTGGTACCTCCCACCTCCAAAAATATCCCGTTCGTCAGCTTTTCGTACATCAGCGCCCCGGCCACACCGGCCGCCGGGCCGGACAAAATGGTGAGAATCGGCCTTTTCCGCACTTCCTCCACCGTCATAACCCCGCCGTCACAGCGCATGACCATGAGAGGCGTTTTGATCCCCGCATTTTTAATGCTGCCTTCCGTCATATTGGCTGCATCCAGCATCTTAGGCATGATGCTGGCATTGACCACCGCGGTCCTGGTTCTCACCTTCAGACCGTAAAGTTTTGAGATTTCATTGGTCGCTGTGGCGGCTATCTGTTCATTTTCGCAGATTTCCAGCACTTTTCCTTCATTTTCCGGGTGATCCACACTGAAGGCCTCCGATGCTACAATGGCCAGGCATCCCTTACCCTTTAAATTCACCACCGCATTGGCAATATCCCGGGCAAAATGATCCGTGTCCCCTTCTACGTATTCATTTTCCGTGTTCAGGAATTTGGAGGCGGTTAGAGGAATGGCTCCCATGTTCGTATCGCTTTTGGATTTTGCGCCTTCAATCCCTTTTCCGATGGTCACAATGCCGACTTTCACCACATCCCCTTCCAAAAGGGCGTTGGTGGCCTGGGTTGTTCCATGGGATATGAACATGACATCCTCCGGCTTCACCTGATTTTGTTCCATGATCGCCTTCAGCACCTGCACAATGCCTTCCGCCACACCTGCCGGGGCGTTGTGGCTGGTGGGAACTTTGGCCGTACTGATCAGTTCAAAGGTATCGTTATTGATCAGCGCCGCATCTGTGAAAGTCCCTCCTACATCAATACCAATTCTAACTTTCATATCTGATAAATCCTTTCCATAGATAATGTCTGTCCGTCAGGGTCCGGCCCTTTTCTGCCAATTCCTCCCCGGCATCCTCTGCTGCGGCAGGGCAATCCCCGTCCGAAGCTTTATTTCAGTTTATTCGGATATCGAAAAAACTACATATAAAGAACTACAGTTGCGACTACGCCGATAATTACCACAGGCCATACCCAGGGAAGGAGACGTTTTGTAACAGAGGTTACTTCTTCACCCGTATAACTGGTCACCCATACATTGTGGGTATTGGTCGGACAGCACAGAAGCTGCATGGTGGAAACTGCACAGAATCCTCCCATCACTGCATTTAACGGCAGCACGTTAAGGCCTACCATAAGAGCGGCGATTCCTGCGCCCAGTCCCCAGAGATTCAGCGGGCCGCGGTACAGGCAGAGAGGCGCCAGCACGATAAAGAATACCATGAATCCAACAGCGCCGCTGGGCGTAACCACCATCATAATCGGTGTCAGGGCTTCTTTTACAGTCGGCTGTCCGATTGCCTGAAGCAGCATACCGATGCCGATCATCAGAGTAGCAGATGGAGCAGCCGCAGAAAAGCCGTCAAACAATGCCTTTGTCAGCATATTCATGGTGCGTTTCCAGCCTGCTTTTACGCTGGTAAACAGACATGCCCATACGATTGAAACTAAAAATGATGCGATTAACGGGAACTTAAAACCGATTACCAGCACCAGAGGAATGATAGGGGTCAGCATAGCCAGACCTCCTGTCACGCCTTTAATCTGGTAAATGCTGTCTTCTTCTTCTCCAACAACCGCTGAAAAGGCATATTTTCTTCCCATCTTCCGATAACGCCAGCAGAAGAAAATAATACCGGATACAAACGCACAGACAGCACAAATCAACAGAATTCTGAATACATCGTCAAATTCAGCTCCGATCACCGCTGCAATGGAGTTAACATTAGAAAGGTTCACGTTATTTCCCACACAATATGCGAACAGCATAGCTGCAGTGGCCGTAAACTTATCCGCACCGACAGATACCAGAATCGGAACCACAATCGTACCCACCATGATAACGGTCCCCAGGCCGTTAACAGTTGTAAAAAGCAGGGATGCCACTACAAAAAGAACCAATGTGACAACAAGTGTCTTATCTCCGCCCAGCTCTGCTCCCTTTTTAATCATTGTTTCACTGATCCGGGTCTTTTCCATAACCATACCCAGCCATCCGGCAAAAATCGCCACCATAATGGCATCGCCCAGTTTCACCGCGCCCGCCTGGATCACGGTCTGCAAAAATCCTATCGCATTGCCGTCTGCATCCTTAGCCACCGCCGGCACGCCTCCAATCAGGCAGATCCCCACCACCAATACAAATAATGCTAAAACCGTCGGCATCTTGCGTGTTACCATAAGTCCCATAATAATGAGCATAAACAAAAGAATCAGGATACCTTGTACCATAAGCTTTTTCTCCTTTAAAATTTTTTATAAAAACGGCTCATACCTGCGCAGTGCTATCAGCCATTTTTTACTGTTTCTATCGGAGAACCTCTTTTCTACCTGTATCCTACAAGCAGTCTGTAATTCTCCGCTAGTATCTGCCGGGCAAACACGGAATTGACAGAGCCCCCCGGCTCTCCGGCCTTTCTGATAACCGGATGAAATGAAAATTCCCCTGAAACCATTTCTACAATTTTATCCAGCCCCTCAATCTGTCCTCCGATGAATACATCGTGAATGGGGAAAAATAAAAGGGCGCTTTTTAACACCTGTGAAAGATGGTCGGCCATCTGTTCCAATGTATATTTCTTCTGTACATTCTTCTCTGCAAATACAATTCCAAGTCCTGTCTGCGGCCCCTCCCCTGCGTAACTGCCGCATAAAACAGCAGAGCTGATATCAAATACGGAATCAGCGGAGCTGTGCACAAGCTTCTTATTTAATACGAAGCTGGCCGTTACCCGCTCACCAATGTTGATATAAGCGTAATCCGTGCATTTCGCATCCACGGTTTTCAAATAATAATCCAGGCTGTATCGGTTAATCAATTCTTTTTTTACAGGAATGCCGCATCTGGTGGCCACCGCTGTTTCCAGGCGGATCACATCGCTGGAGAGCGAGGTTGTGAACTCTGTCGTCAGATCGTATTCCGGTATATCGTCCTGGCAGAGCAGGCCGATACCGATTACATTGGCCGGAGCCTCATTCTCTCCACGCTTCACTTGTTCCACAAATCCTGCTATTACATCCAGGAGCCCGTTGCCGGACAGTTTTCTCCTTGCCAGTGAATGAGTGCTGAGCTGCTTTCCTGCCAGATCAAAAATGTGGGCTTCCACCCCATTTCTTTTAACTTCCACTGTAATCATGCAGCCATAGTCCGGCTTAACCCGCAGAAGAATCGGTTTTCTTCCGCCGGTGGATTCGCCTGCACAGAGTTCCTCCACAACACCGCTTTCAACTAAAAGGGATACGGCCTGGCTCACTGTGCTGGGGGAAAGATTTGTCTTTTCCGCAATCTCAATCCTGGATATCTGTTCATTTTTCATGATATATTCCAAAACCTGGGCCGTGTTATTTACTTTTACATCTTTTAAAGATTTTTTTGCCATTTGATCGTCACCTACTATTTTTTTATTTCGAAATAAGTATACGTTTTATTTGCATTATTTTCAAGATGGCAGTGACTTTCACAAAAAATCTTTTTTATACATCCCCTATTATTGTAAATCACTTATTTCTAATATCAAATTAAGTTTATAAACGCAAATCCGGATTCAGAACCGATTCGGATAATCCGATGTGTTTTTAAAAAAACAGGCGGGCGGCAGACTGACTTTTCCGCGCCAAACTTTCTATTGTATGAACGCTTCCATCAGTCCGCCCTCTCTTTACCGCTCCGGAGAAATAATGAATTTTCCTCTTGCTCTGACTGCCGGATCACTTAAAATGCCTTCCAGTTCCTCTAATCCGCATACATCGCAGATCATGCTGCTCACATCCAAACGGCCGGAATCAATCAGTTCCAATGCACGTTTCTGGGTATATGGATTGATATATGAGGCTTTCAGCACAATTTCCTTCTGAAATACCTCAAAGGGTTTTACAGAAATGGTTTCATCCGGTTTTGTAAGACCGAACATCATGACAACGCCTGTATTGCCTACGATATCAATCGCCTGGCTGATGGTGGCCGGTTTTCCCACACATTCGATCACCGTATTCACCCAGGTCATGCCGTTTTCTTTCAATTTATTCTTTGTATCTTCATTGACAGGATCGATTACCAGATCCGCTCCCAGTTTGAGGGCCACCTGGCGTTTGCTCTCAACCGGCTCCACCAGCGCGATCCTGGATGCGCCTGCCAGTCTGGCAAGCTGAAGCATCAAAAGCCCGATCATGCCGCCGCCGATTACAACAACGCTGCTGCCCGGCCGGATCTCACACATATCGATTCCGTGGAGACAGCAGGCGGCAGGTTCAGCCATAGCTCCCTGTTCAAAACTGGTATTCTCCCCTAACAGATAGACCTGACGCTCATTAACGCTGCAAAACTGGGCAAATCCGCCGTTTACCGTGGTTCCATAACCAATCATATCCGTACAGTAATGGGCCAGCCCATTTCTGCAGTAATCACAGGAACCGCAGTAGCAGTTGGGATCAATGCATACCCGGTCGCCGGCTTTGTACTTGGTAACCTGGTTTCCCACCGCTGCGATCACACCGGAAAATTCATGTCCCAGAATCGTAGGAGGCGTTACATCGGCCGCTCCCTTATCGCCTTCATAAATATGTACATCCGTACCGCATACACCGCAGGCTTTTACTTCTATCAGCACATCTTTTTCCCCGACTTCAGGCATAGGGCTCTCTTCCACCCTCAAATCATGTTTTCCATAAAATACAGCACTTTTCATACAGCACCTCTTTCAGTTAATACTTTTGATTAACTATTACTCATAAGTCTATAATAAAGAATTCTGTGCCAAAATACAATGGACAGAATTACTAAATCTCTGCCTTCTGTTTTGTTAAAACCTCACTAATGCCCTCCCCCTCATGGTTTTCCGTTGCCATTTTAAATGTATAATGGTAAACTCTTTAACAATAAGACTTATTCAGTTAATATGCTTCAAAATGGAGGAAACTATGGCTGCAACCGGCATGACCACCATGGAGGTCAGAAAAATCAACAGGCATAATATATATACTTATATCTATGAACAGAAGACAACGTCCAAGCAGAATATCGTGGAAGCCCTGCATTTGAGCCTTTCCACTGTCACCCATAATCTGAAACTGCTGGAAGAAGAAGGGCTGATATGCAGAACCGGTTATTATGAATCCACCGGCGGACGTAAGGCCCAGACCATTGAAATCGTTAAACAGGCCCGCATCGCCCTCGGGATCGGCATATTAAAGGACACCGTCCATATGGCTGCCATGGATCTTTATGGAACTGTCATTTCCAAAAGCCGGTGTGAACTGCCCTTTTCGGCTGATGACGCCTATTACAAAAGCCTTGGGCGGCTGATCACCGATTTTATCCGGCAGGGACACTTTGAAAAAAGCCAGCTTCTGGGAACCGGCATCGCAATCCAGGGAATTATCACTGCAGACGGCGGAAGCGTCAGTTACGGAAAGATTTTAAACCACACAGGTCTGAAACTTTCGGATCTTGCCAGATACGTCCCCTGCAGAACCCGGCTTTTCCACGATTCCAAAGCCGCAGCCCAGGCAGAACTTTGGGGACGAAAACGGTTGAAAAATGCGGTCGTTCTCCTGCTGAACCAGAATATGGGCGGCGCATTAATTCTCGACAGGCAGATTTACGACGGCCTGGGCATGCATGGAGGGCTGATCGAACACATATGTGTTGATCCCAACGGCCCGGATTGTTACTGCGGCCAAAAAGGATGCTTAGAAACCTATTGCAGCGCCGACAGTCTGAAAAAAGCATCCGGCACCACCCTGGATATATTTTTTGAAAATCTGCGCAGCGGGGATGATTCCTGTAAAGACCTATGGACCCGGTACCTGGATATTCTGGCTTTTGCCGTCCGCAATCAGATGGTGGTACTGGATTCCCAGGTCATTGTCAGCGGCCTGCTGGCCGGTTATATGAAACAGGAAGATTTTGAATGGCTGGCGGATATGATAAAAAGCCGTTCTCCCTTTCCTCTCCCCGAACAGTTTCTGCTTCCCGGACAGCATGGGGCTATGGCTCCGGCGATTGGAAGCGGGCTGTTCTTTGTGGAGGAGTGGCTGAGGCAGGTGTGAGATGGGGGTAATATACAGCCCCCGCTAATCCGCCGTTATATTCACAATCGCCGCCAGCCGGTTAACCCCTCTCTGCTCCATTGCATTCTGCATATAGAAATTATTATAAAACTCCAAATGCACCACCCGGTAGGGATCCGTTTCCAGCTCCACTTTCACCACATTTTCCTCCATCTTAACGGTTTTCGCCAGCTTTCCGTTCATATAAATCTTCGATTCATCGTGGCCGCTTAAGTTGCCGGGGTACATGAATTCCAACTGAATCACTCCGCTGGCCCCGGCCATCACCCGGATGCTGGCCTCTTCATCCATCCAGCCGTCCCGGTAATAGCCGTACTCCACTTCGCATTTCTGGTTCCTCACGTATTCTGTGATATCCTGGAACCGGTTAAATTCAGGCTCTTCCCGCAGTACCAGCATGTGATCCGTAATCTGGCCGATATCCCTGATGCTGTCGATGAACTCCACTCTCGTTCCCTCTGCCTTCCGCTCCTTATCGAATACCTTAAAGAAGGTATCCGCAGTAAACCGGCTCATCTCATAGCTGTCCCCGATGATATAGATGGTCTTTCCGAAGATGTCATCCCCGTATTTCTCATAGGTTTCCTCAGCAAGGGAATTATACCTCATCTGATTCGGCCAGAGATAGATATTGGGGTATTGGGAACGGTAGAACAGTTCCACAGGGAACATTAAAACCACATAGCCCAGAAGCAGGGCCCCGCAGACCAGCTGGCGGCGGTATGTAAAGGTCTTACCATACCAGGCGCTCATGCTGCCGAACATATAACAGAGGAATAAAAGGGCTCCGGCATAGGACACGTAGACCCAGCGCATTTCCACACGGATTGTGACGCTGGAGGACGCAATACAGCCCCCAATAAATGCCACAAAAAGCAGGGAATTTGCCAGATAAGCGCCCCGTTTCTCCTTATTCCTGATGATCTCAACGATGAAGCAGACCACCACCAGCAAAAGGAGCACGTCCGCCGACAAAACCAATATGCGGACAGATCGCGGAGAATCCAGCCAGGACATGCCGTTTAAATGCTCCGGCCCCGCATTGATTCCGAACACATACGCCACCTGGCTCAGCCCATATTTAATGGCGCTTTGAATGGAGAATGTGTCGGCCACATCGGTTCCTCCCGTTCCCGCAGGCGACACTGTGCCGATGGTAACGAGGCGGATCGCCTGAACCAGCAGAAAGGTGAGAGCCGGATAACTCCACAGCTTCAGATCCTTTTTCCTCTTCAGAACCAGTACGATGAAAAACAGCGGCAAAAGCACCATATACCGCTCATGAATAAAGCATACAGTAAAATAGAGGGCCACCGCCCCTATAAATCCCCGGTCCTCATTAAGATAGAGATAAAGACAATAAAGAATCCCAACAGCTGCCCAAAGGGCCATAGTCTCCATCAGCCCGTATACCTGGCCGATCTGGTAATAGGACATTCTGGACAGTAAAAACATGATTCCGCAGAAAAATCCTACAGGGCCCAGACGGCTCATCTTTTTTCCCATCAGATAGATGGTGCCGGCCAGCAGGCCGTTTAACACAATATTCACCGGAACTAAAAGGTCAATATGATTGCCGATCAGCCCCAGTTCCAGGTAAGCCGCCAGATAATAGATAAAGCGGAACCTGGTGCTGCCAATGGGGAATACGTATTGGAAAAATGACTGTTCCCCATAGCAGGACCACAGATATAAATCATCCATATACAATCCTTTGATCGCAATCCCCCTGTTGATAAAAAAGGCAAATCCAGTCAAAAGACAGAAAGCAATGATATCATTCTTCCATTGGTCTTTCTGTGCCTGTGTATATTTAATCTCCATTTTTCCCTCACAATCTGCCGTATCTATGGCATTTCAATCAGCATTCCTATTTTTCGTGATCCACACGGGCAACCATGTTGCCATATTCATATCTCACGTCATACAGACTTCCGTCTTCCAGCATATAACGCACGATTTCTTCGGCCCGGGGGCCGTCCGTCTCATCATCCGCCTGGACATACAGGTAATCGATCCTGGCATAACGGAGAAATTCTTTAAAATAATCCAGTTTTTTCACCAGATAAACATTGCCGCCGCTTCCTGTTACATCATAATAGCTCTGGACATTGCATGGAAATGTAACCACTTCCAGATGTTCTCCCATGGCGATCACCCTGTTTCTGGGATCAGCCGCCAATAGATTCCAGATAGCCTCATTCCCCTTTTCCGCCATCCTGTTTCTGTTTTCCTCCAAATGGTTGTAATAGCCATGATGCAGAATTTTCACGGGAGTCAGGCCCAGGGTTCCCGACCAGTTGGTAATACAGGTCATCACCACAGCGGATAAGAGTACCGGGGCTAAAATCCATTTCACCGCCTGTTCAGCCCGTTTCGAAGCGCCGCCGTATATGGCGGCTGCGGCCAATATGACGGTCATGCTGTAAAACAGCATAAAATAGTTTCCATCCACCTGCCACAGCATCTGAACGCTCACCAAAGAAATGAACGCCAGGGGCAGATATAAAACCAGCAGATAATCATGCTTCTTATCCTGTTTTCTTCTGAATAAAACCACAGCCGCAGCCAGCACCGGAATCATGCTGCTGCCCCAGGCGATGACCACATGGGCCATATCCTCTCCAACAGGCGCCGCGGCCATCTTCCAGAGCCGGTCCCACAGATGCATGACGTTCCCGGCTAAAGTGAGTTCCCCGCCCGCATCCGGAATTCCCTGAAAGGAGAAGGGGTATTTGATCTGAAATCCCAGCAGATCCCACACGGAAGTGAATACAGATGTCACCGGATATCCTGTAATCAGGTACGTCCTGGCCCAAATTCCAATCCAGGCCGCCACGCAGACGGCGGCGCAAAGCCAGATTCTGTGTTTCACCTTAATACGGAATCTTCTGCCGGCCAGCAGGTAAATCAAGGTCATGCCGTAAATCGCAGTGGTAAAAACAAGGGATGTGGGTTTCAGCATATATGTGACCAGGCAGGCACAGCTTCCGGTCACGAAGCATTTTGTCCTGCCGGAGAGCCTGACGTTCTCTTTATCCGCATCTCCGTCCATATCCCAATCCAGATATCTGAGCATCATCAAAATAAACATCAGCTGAAAAAACAAGGTGATGCTGTCTGTCTTGGCGGTTATCCCCATGTTCATGATTCCCGGAATACAGGCCGCAGCCGCAGCCGCGGCCAATGCACCTTTCCGGTCCGTAAACACTCTCCCAATCCGGTAAATGAGAGCCAGAATCCCGGCGCTGATCCACAGGTTAAAGGAAAGCACGTATCCATAGGTCGCCGTTCCTGACAGAGGCAGAACCAGCACTTCCAGCCCTTTTGAATAGGTATAGACCAGATTAATATTGCCCAGGTTTTCATATATCCCTTTTCCGTTGTCCAGAACATAGGGAGAACGAAGGCCATAATGGATTGAATCATAATCAACCGCTATATTCATCCGGCCTGCCTGCAAAGCCAGCATTGTAAAGATCAGGGCCAGGGAAACCGCCATAAACCAGTCATTAGAACACGCGCTCCAATATCCTTTGTCCCGGCTGCCTCTCTCTATCCTTTCCCCGCCATTTTTCCTTTTAATGGCTTTAATCAGTTCTGCCAGAAACAGCCCGGACGCCGTCACAGCGGCAATCCCTCTAAAGAGCGTCAACCCGCCCCGGCCGCAAGCCGATACCAGACATACGGTCAGTATCCAGGCTGCGCTTCCCCATAAAAACCCCTCATACCAGGGAACCGGCTCTTTTTGTTCTCCTGACAAAAGGCGGAAAACAGCTCTGCCCAGAAGCACCAGATAGCCTGCATACAGACCGGAAACAGCCAGTGGCAGAAAGATCCTGTGGCACCAGGCAAAAATAATACCGCCCACAGCAGCCATAACGAGACCCCGGCGCCTATCTCCGCCCCGTTTAATCCAGATCAGGTTCCACAAAAATACCAGCAGAACCTCTCCCATCAAAACCAAGGATTCCTTTGCCATCAGGCGCTCCGCCATCCCGCCTTTTATAAACATATAATAAATGCCGGCAGAAAGGCAGATAACAGCTGCCGCCGCCATCCCGCCCACCGCGGCCTTTTCTCTCTTCTCCATATTACTTCCTTATATCCTTAATAATTACTGCTCCCATTAATCGTAAGCATGATAAGCCCTCATATAAAAATGGGCGATCAGCCGGACTGCCGGAGCCGGCCAGAACTTAGCAAACATCTCCAGCTCTTCCCTGGACCTCCTGTTGTCCAAAATACATGCTTTTGTTGTAGCCCCTTCATGAATCCGGTAAAACATCAAAGGCTTTTCCACACAAATAAAGCGTCCGGGCATTTTAGCCAGTTTCAGAGTGGTGTCCCAGTCCAAAGCGAATTTGTAGGGCGAGTCAAACAAGGGCTCACCGATCAGCTCTTTATTATAAGTGCAGGACGGGCAGATAATCGGATTGCCGAATATCAGAGCGCCAGTCTTTACCCAGGACAGATGGTTGAAAGCCGGAATCCTCAGCGGCAGGCGGAGGATTTTTTTCACAAGTGCCACTCCGTCCGGCTTTTGGAGGATATCATTTTTAATAACCGCACAATCTGTGGTGAACATGGTGCAGTCCTCGTACTTTTCCATGGTTTTGACGGCTGTCAGGGCATAATCTCTCTGGTACATGTCATCCTGATGGGCTATGGTCACATATTTGGAGTCCGCCATATGGTAGGCAAAATTCCAGTCTGCCTGAATATCGCTTTCTCCCTCCCTCACAAACACAGGGATCTTATATTTTTCTGCCAGATTTTCAATATAACCGCAGGGTGTGGATGTGCACAGGATCAGGCTGCTTCCCACCGTCTGGGCTTTCAGCGAGCGGATACAGGCTTCCAGATAGGGGGATTCCCTGTAAGCGCAGATTGCAAATGTGTGTTGTTTCATTTAACCGCCTCATTTAAACAGACTTTCCGTCCGTTTCTTTTCAAACATATTGTTATACTGCAGCATTTCAAACTGATGGAACATGTCATATTCCTTTTTCTCTCTCCAGTTGGTCCAGCTTTCCCACTGCATTTCATCATTGTAGTATCCCAGCATATGAACGACCGGAGCCACTTTCTGCATGGAATTTAAAAAATAAAGATAATCCGTCATCTCCAGGTTCGCTCTCTGAAGGATCACATTGGACAGGTACTGGGCGCTCATCTTCACTGACATCATGCTCTCCGTTTCATAATTTGTCCATACGAAAAACGGGGTGATATATCGCCTCAAATAGTCTTCCGGCTTCAGCGTATCAATGCTCTGGCCATACAGCGCGTCATAAAATTCCGGTTCCACACTGGGCTGATGATCCCCGAACAGAACGATCATAGTAGGTTCTTCGATCCGGCTGTAGTAATCCAGCAAATAGGACAGGGCCTGGTCCGATTCCTTCATCAGGGACAAATACTGTTCCGTCATGGGCATGTCCTCGTATTCCGTCAGATGGACGGTACTTTCAAACTCTTCTTCATAACCGCCATGGTTCTGCATGGTTACATTAAAGATGAATAAAGGCTGGCCTTCTTCTTTCGTTTCAGTCAATTCAATAATTTTATCATAATCCCCCTTATCGCTGACGTAATTGCGGATCAGAGGGGAATCTTCATAATAATCTTCGTCTAAAAATTCATCAAATCCCATTCTGTCATAAGCTTCCGTCCGGTTCCAGTTATCCGCCGGATAAGGATGCATGGCCACAGTCCTGTATCCCTGTTCCTTTAAAATCAACGGAAGGGAGTAGGTGGGATTTCTCATATAGATCTGATAAGGTACGGAACCCGAAGGCGCAAACGCCATGGAATTTCCGGTCAGGAATTCATACTCGGAATTGCTGGTCATGGAGCCGAACACAGGCATATAGAGCTGGCCTTTCACGCAGTTTTCCTCAATGGAATTATAAAAAGCCAGGTAAGGTTCATCCGTCTCGAAAGGTGCTATCACATTCAGTTCCGAAAAACTTTCATTCATTATACAGATGATATTGGCAGGCACTGTGCCGGTACTGCTTTTCCACGGAAGTTCCTGCTCCTTCATCCCTTCAATCTCCGCCTGGATCCGGGCAACTTCTGCCTGGGAATAGCCCTGGGGCGGTTTATTGTCCAGATAGCCGAACATTCTCATGGTGCAGAGCATGGTCCCGTAATTCTCATAGGATTCTTCCGGGTTCCACATGCTCACATCCAGGCTGAAGGCATTCACCATCACTTTGAAGAACAGGACGAAGAATACGGCACTGACAAGGCAGGAAATCCCAGCCGCCGCTCCATGGACTTTCCCTTTTTTCAAGCAGAACGGGAATTTAACCACCAGCACGTCCAGAACAATCATGAAGACAACTGCCGCCGCAATATGAGGTGTGACTTCATAACTGTAATTGCCGGAAACCGTCGCCGCCGTCTTAACTGCCAGGACATCCCACAGCATAATGGGACGCGCCCTGAACTGTACCACATAATATTCCGCCAGTCCCCAAATGGTAAAAAATGTGTTGAGAACCAGATAGGACCCTCTCATGGAATTGGTAAGCGCAAAAACGGTCAAATAGACCAGGTAGTAAAAACACAGATTCAAAAGCAGATAAATCCCCCGAATCTGTGTCAGGCTGCCTGTTATGAATTCAAAATTAATATAAATCAAAGCCGGAGTAATGAAAAGCAGCACTGCCCCAAAGCTCTTGTAACCCTTCTTTTTTACGTTGTTTTCCATCTTTTACCTATGATTCAAAAAAATGTTCTTCCAGCATCAGGCACAATGCATGATAAATCGGCAGATGCAGTTCCTGAATCTTATAAGTTTCCTGCTCCGGCACGATGATTGCCGCGTCAGCTGATTTCCCCAGTCTGCCGCCGTCTTTTCCCGTCAGTCCGATAACCTTCATTCCGATGGCTTTTGCAGCAATGACGGCATAATCCACATTTTTTGAATTTCCGGAGGTAGATATCCCCAAAAGCACATCATTTATCCTCCCATAACCATAAGTCTGCTGTGCATAAACCAGGTCGCCGTCCACATCGTTTAAATACGCGGTTGACAGCCCCGGATGGCCGGACAGGGCGATGGCCGGAAGACCTCCCTGCAGCTTTTTAGCCAGCTCCGCTCCTTTTTCTTCGTCCACCGCCTTCAGCGCGGATGCAAACTCCCGGGGCACCTGCCGTTTTTTTACAAACCCTTTCATCAGCTCTCCCACAATATGTTCCGAATCCGCGGCACTTCCTCCGTTTCCTGCCACCAGAAGTTTTCCTCCCTGTTCGAAGCAGGTTTCTAAAATCCTGTACGCCTCCAGGATCTGGCTTTTTACCACATTTAAACATGGATACCGCTCTGTCAGTTCATCCAGATATCTCATCTCATTCCTGTCTTCCATATGTGCCTCCATTTTACCTTCTTTATTCTCTTCCTCTGTGATCCCGTCCCTGTTCAAGGATGTACCGGGCTGCGCCCATAAGATCTTCCGCGTAAAAATCATAGGGTTCTTCCTCCCTGCCGGATTTCTCTTCTTTTTTCAGTTTGTCAAAAATCTGTGATCCGTATCCGGTTCCTACCAAAATGGAACGGACGCCGTAATTGCGGCCTGCCTCCACATCGATCAGCTTGTCCCCGATCATAAAGGAATGTTCCTTGTCCACACGGTAATATTCCTCCGCCCGCTCAAACAGGCCGGTTTCCGGTTTCCGGCAGCGGCATTTCCGCTTATATCCGCCGATTCCGTGTTCCGGGTGATGGGGGCAGTAAAAGAAGTGGTCGATATGGGCGCCGGAGCGTCTCAGCAGGTCATTCAGATACCGGTGCAGGTTTTCCACATCCTGTTCAGAGTAATATCCCCGGGCCACTCCTGCCTGGTTGGTCACAACCACAACCTGATAGCCGTTTTCATTAAACAGACGGACAGCCTCGGCCACTCCCGGCAGAATCCGCAGGTCTTCGGGCCTGTACAGGTAGTTCACCTCTTCATTAATGGTTCCGTCACGGTCTAAAAAGATTACGGGCTGCATAGTCCGGCCCTCCTTCATGATTCGTTAAAAGTCGAAATTATATTCCTTATTTGGCATGTGGACGCGCACGCTGTTGTAATTCCAGCGGTTTTCATCGGCTGTCCAGGCCTGCGCTCCCCTCAGTTCAAAATTCCAGTCAGCCAGCTGGCCACCCACTTCTTCCATGCGGGCCGCCACTTTATGTCTGACGTTATAGGGACAATACATCAAAAGGTATCCGCCGCCGCCGGCTCCCAGCAGTTTACCGCCCAAGGCCCCCGCTTTCAGGGCTTCCTCATACAGCTCATCAATCTGGGGATTGGTGATCTTACTGCTCATGCGCTTCTTGCTCTGCCATCCATAGTCCAAAAGTTTGCCGAAACTATGAAGATTGCCTTTTAAGAGTTCATCCTTCATGGCGTAAGCCAAAGCTTTTACCTCGCACATCGCCTCAAATGCATCCTTTTTCTCGTAGTTGCTCACCTGGTCTTTAATGATATTGGCTGAAACATGGATATTGCCTGTATAGCAGAGAAGCAGGTTATACTGGAGTTCGTGGATGATGTCCTTCTTAATCCTCAGGGGGTTCACCACCACATTATTCCGCCCGTGAAATTCGATAAAATTAAAACCGCCAAAGGTGGCTGCATATTGGTCCTGGTATCCTCCGTCGATCTTTAAATCTTCTCTTTCCACCTTGTAAGCCAGATCAGCTAAGGCGTAGGCATCCAGCTCCGCACCTTTCCATTTGGCCATGGCGATCAATAAGGCCACCATGACGGTGGAGGAAGTCCCCAGTCCTGATCCGGGAGGAGCGTCACATTGAAGATACACTTCACAGCCGTCTTTAATCTCCATAGCTTTTAACGCTGCCGTAACCAGATCCAGCCTGCCGTCATAGACATAGTTTTCCTTTGTATTGTATTTTACAGTCATATCAAAATCCAAAGAATGAACGATGATCTGGTCATCCTCTCTTGGCACAATGGAACAATAGGCGTACTTGTTAATAGTGCTTCCAATGATTGCGCCTCCCTGTTCCACACAAAACGGTGCCACATCCGTACCGCCGCCGCCAAAGCTGACCCGCAGCGGAGCCCTTCCCCTGATTACCATGCCACGACTCCTTCCTTCACATCTTCTATGAATTTAAAATAATCTGCCGGAACGCCGATGTCAATAAAATAGCCGTCATTGACAATCCCGCCCAGCCGTTTGCCTTCTTTCAGCCACTTGGGAATCATTTCATTTTCCAGAGACACTTTGCCGTCCGGTATATCCGAAAGCAGTTCCTGCTTCATCAGATAGATCCCTCCGTTTATGGTGCCGGGGCGGGATTCGGTCGTCTTTTCATTGAAAGCGGTAAGCATCCCGTCTTTTAACAGCGCCTCTCCGTATCTGGACACATCCGGCACCTTTCTTAAAACCAGCGCCATATCCAGCTTTGCCTCCTGCTGCAGCTTCATGATGCGGCTGTAATCAATCTGGTAGAATGTATCGGCGTTCAGCACAAAAAAGCGGTCCTCCGACACAAATTTCCCCGCATTTTTGATAGCGCCCGCAGTGCCCAGAAGTTCTTCTTCGTAGGCGTAAGATACGTTTATGCCATAACCGGCGCCGTCCTTGAAATACTCCTCCACCATAGATCCTTTGTAGCCTACGGCAAAGATGATATCCGTGATTCCATGTTTTCCCAGCTCGTGAATCACGTACTCCATAAATGGTTTTTCCTGTATCAGGGCCATGGGTTTGGGGCGGTCGTTTACAACGCTCTGTAAACGGGTGCCTAAGCCTCCGGCCAGCAATATTGCCTGCATATGGTTTATCCTCCTGTTTTTTACATCAAAGGTGAAGGGATTTTCGAAAAAGCCTTAGGGATTTACAGTAAAGGGTGAAGGCATTTTCGAAAATGCCTTCACCCTTTACTGTAAATC
>JAGZXV010000032.1 GCA_018378255.1 Clostridiaceae bacterium
CCCTGTTTTAAATCCGAATTCAATACTACAGATATGTATGTCCAGCCGTTCAGATCCGATCTGGAGGAGGTGCAAAGGTAATTTTCATGGTGAAATGCCGTCTGGACCGCCTGTCCCTCCAAGAGCCGTTCCCATTTTTTCCCCGATGATTTTACATACTCCACAATTGATATCAATTCAGGCCTTCCCACCAGGCAGCGCCCGTTCTCATCCAGAATCACAACGCCTTCATCCAGGCTGTCGCCGTCCAGTTCATATTGAAGAATCGTCTTATCAATTTTGGAAATCAGCAGGCTGCTGCCTGAAACGGAATTCACTGGAATGCGTTCCACCAGATAGACAAACTCATCATCATAATGCCAAAAAGAAGATTTCTTTACTTTTGCCAGCTGCTCAATCAGCGCTCTGTATTCCGAATCTTCAATGGATGTAAATTTTTCCGGATTCATAACCCAGTCCTGCTGCATGCTGACCAGAACGATATCATTAACCGGGAAAATAGATGAATTTAAAAGGTTGAGCTGGTCGTTAACCTGATTAAAATCCTGAAAGTTTTTAGCCTCCCGCCTTTTTCTCACCCCGCCGGTCAGCGTGCCGGACAGTCCCGCTCTTATCATAGAGTTATTCACGTATTCTAAAGAAACTTCTATCTGCTTTCTTTTATTTATAATAGATGTGTTCTGCACGTCATATAAAAATTCATTCTGCGCTGAAGTCATTCCGCTGACCGCAGCCATCAGTGCAATGACCGGAATAATTCCTATCAATAACAGTACTGCAAAAATTCGCTTAAAATATAAGTTTTTAAACAATTTTATATCCCCCCTTATTTTACACAGTACTATTATAAACGATTTTATCCCTTAATTGATCCCACCATAACGCCTTTCTCAAAATATTTCTGCATAAACGGATAGAACATAACAATCGGTAGCGTAGCCACCACGATAACAGCCATCTTCACACTTTGGGACGGAATCACGAAGTTCATTCCCATAGAAGCCTCGTCGCCGATCCCCCCCTGGGCGAGAATAACAATCTGTCTCAGCAGTACCTGAATGGTCCATTTTTTCGAATCGTTTAAATAAAGCAGAGCAGTTAAAAAGGTATTCCAATGGCCTACGGCGTAGAACATGGTAAATGTTGCCAGAGCAGGTTTAGACAACGGCAGCACAATCTTGCAGAGCACCCCCACCTCATTACATCCGTCAATTTTAGCCGAATCGATCAGATCCTGGGGTATTTCCTGGAAGAAATTCTTAACGAGTACCAGGTTAAAGCTGCTGATCGCTCCCGGAATAATTAATGACGCATAGGAATCGATCAGTCCCAGCGCATTGACTACCAGATAAGTCGGAATCATGCCGCCGCTGAATACCAGCGTAAATGTAACCGCATACATCAGATATTTTCTTCCCGGAAGTTCCCTTCTCGACAGAGGATAAGCCATCAGGCAGGTCATAAACAGATTGACAATCGTGCCGGTTATGGTAACCATAATGGTAACGCCCAGGCTGCGCGTCAAAGTGCTCGTGGAAAAGATATATTTGTACGCATCCAGGGTCGGCTCCTTTGGAATTAATAAAAACCGGTTCACCGCCAGTTCCTTTACGGATGCAAAGGAACCTGCAACGATATAGAGGATCGGGAAAAATGTGACAAGCGTTATGACAGCCAGCAGAACATAGACGATGACGTCAAATATCTTATCACCATAGGATTTCTTTGCCGTTTTCATAATATCCCTTCCTCTCCTACTTTTTTAGACAGCTTATCCGCCGTTAATACCAAAATCAGACCTACTAATGATTTAAACATTCCAACCGCGATTGAGTAGCTCAGCTGCCCGTTGACAAGGCCCATTCTATACACATATGTATCAAATACATCCGCCACATCACGGTTCATCGCGTTCTGCATATTATAGAGCTGGTCAAATCCTGATTCCATAACATGACCCAGCCTTAAAATCAGCATTGTTATGATCGTAGTCCTGATGGCCGGAAGCGTAATATACAGAATCTGCTGGAAACGGTTTGCCCCATCCAGTTTAGCCGCCTCATACATCTCTATATTGACGCCGGCAAGCGCCGCCAGAAAGATTATGGTCCCCCATCCCGCTTCTTTCCACATATTCTGCACAACTACCATCGGCCTGAACCACGCCGGGCTGGTCAGAAAGTTAATCTGGCCAAATCCCATATTCTTCAGCGCCTCCGTTATAATACCTCCATCAGATGTAAATAAGGTATAAGTGATACCTACGATTACCACCCATGATAAAAAATGGGGAAGGTAAATAATGCTCTGAACCGTCCTTTTGAACCAGTTCACTTTCACTTCATTAAGAAGCAGTGCTACAATGATTGGCAGTGGAAAGAAAAACGCCAGGTTGAGCAATGACAGCAGCAGAGTATTTCCCAGCAGTTTTAAAAATGACTTATCCGTAAAGAAACGGATAAAATGTTTAAACCCTACCCACTCGCTGTCAAAGAACCCTAAAAATGGCTGGTAATTTTTAAATGCCGCAATCAGTCCGAACATCGGGCCGAATTTAAATAGAATATAGTAAAGCACTCCTGGTATCAGCATAATGTACAGCCATTTGTATGTCTTAATTTTTTTCCAACAGCTATTTTGATTTTTCATCTCTTCTCCTTTCCGGATTTGCATCCTGTTTTTCATACTTCAATTATATTTGTGCATTTTTGATAACTCAATAATCATATTTCCTGCTGTTTTGTACGTTTTTACCGCGTATTTCATGCGCCGCAATTACCAAATGCTCATTTTATGACATGGGGCCAGGTAAAGAGATGAGTATTCAAAAAGGTGAGTATCAACCGGTCATTTTCCCGTTTTCCACGCAAAATTCCCGCCAGAAAATGAGTATTGCTTTATCATCCCCCCAAACGTACAATTTAAGTGTGTACACGAGCTCGTTCTAAAACAAAATTAAAAATATTGGGAGGTAAATTTATGGGTTTATTAACATATTTACAGACGAATAAAAAAGGCAGAATCTTTTTATCCGCATTTCTGGCAGGAACAATGGTTTTCTCTATGACAGCCTGCGGTTCCGGTTCCAAGAACACTGAAACAACTGCCCAGCAGGCAAAAGAAACTCCGGCCGGACAGACAACTGCCGCAGGCGATACAACAGGAGCCGCTGAAACTGCCGCCGAAGCTGCATTAGAAACCGTATCTTTAATGGTAAACTACACAGGAGCAGAAGCCCCTACGGATGATAACCCGCTGATTCTGAAAATCGCGGAGTATACGGGAACTACTCCCAAGGTCATCTGGGTTCCACAATCCGCTTATAATGAGAAGCTGAACACTCTGATCGCTTCCAAAGACCTTCCTCAGATCACGACCATCCGTGAGGTAAAGGCTTCCGGATTTGTTAACGCCGCCCGCTCCGGCATGTTTTGGGATGTCGGACCTTACCTGGACCGTTTCCCGAATCTGAGCAAAATTGATCCTACCATATTAAAAAATGTACAGATAGACGGACAGCAGTTTTTGATTCCTAAAGTCCGCGACGTTGCCAGAGAGGGCGGCATCCTCCGCCAGGACTGGCTGGATAATTTAGGACTTGAAATGCCGGCCACATTAGATGAACTTCATGATGTTCTTTACGCATTTACATACAATGACCCGGATAAAAACGGAGTGGATGATACCTATGGATTTTCCCTTAAGTACAACGCCCTTCCCCGTTTCTCCACGCTGCTGAGCATTTATATGGGTGGTCCTAACACCTGGGGACTGGATGAAGAAGGAAATGTAGTTCCTGAATTTTACTTTGACACATACACTAAATCCCTGACCTGGTTCAGAGAAGCATATGCAGAAAAACTTTTCAATCAGGATTTCCCGATCTGTAAAGATGAAATGCAGAACTTTACATCAGGAGCTGCCGGAATGCTGTTCTTAGGCAATCTGGAAGATGCGGCAACCCGTGTGACCGATTTGAATGCAGTATTTCCTGATGCCACCACGGACATTTTCCAATTATTAAAGGAATCTCCTGACGCTCCGTATCATATCACCGGCTATCAGGGATATACCGGAGGCCTGGCTTTTTCAAAAACATCTGTTAAAACAGAAGAAGAACTTTTATCCCTTTTAGCATTCATTGATAAACTGGGAGAACCTGAAATGGCAGACTGCATGAACTGGGGCGTGGAAGGCGAATCCTACACGGTCAAAGACGGAGGCGTGGAGCAGACCAAAGAACAGTCTGAAATTTACGCCCGCAAATACAATGATATCCGCCAGATCACACCTTTCTATACCACAAAGAACTTAGAAGCCAATAACCAGCCGGAATTGAATAAAAAAATCGTACAGTTGATGAACGAAAATGCACAGTACGCCGTTCACAACATGGTGCTTCCTTATATTTCAGATACCAATATTGAAACAGGCGGCGATTTAACCGTTCAAATCGATGATGCAAAGATCAAATACGTAATCGGGGAATTGGATTTAGACGGATGGAAAGCGGCTATTGAGGACTGGAAAGCGGCCGGCGGCGAACAGATTATCAAAGAATATACAGAACAGTATAAGGCGAATAACTGATATGGCGCTGCTTCATTGTGAAATCAATTCAAAAGCAATACGGATGGTGACTTCCGTCTGCGTTATACTGCCCCATGACACCAGCGCCCCTGACGGCGCAGGGCGGCTTTCTGCCGCCCGTATTGAAGAAAAACCGGTCAAAACATTATATCTGCTCCACGGAAGATCACACAATTATTCTGTGTGGACCAGGTACACGAATCTGGAACGGTATGCAGAAAACCATAATATTGCGGTAATCATGCCGGAAGTCAACCGCAGTTTTTATACGGATATGCGATATGGGGTCAATTACCAGACTTATGTTTCCGAAGAGCTTCCCGATCTCTGCGAATCCATGTTCCGTATCAGCAATAAACCGGAAGACCGCTTTATTGCAGGCATGTCAATGGGCGGCTACGGAGCCTTAAAGACCGCCCTGACCCATCCTGACCGGTACGCCGCCTGCGGAATGCTGTCCGCCGTCACCGATATCAGACAGCACATCGCAGATACGCCGGAAACCAATCCAAAAAGGCAGGAATTTCAAGGCATTTTCGGAACCGGACTAAACGTATCGCCCGACGACGACATGTACCAATTGGCCCAAGCATGCGCCCTTCTGCCGAAAAAGCCGGATTTTTATCTGGCCTGCGGCACAGAAGACCATCTATACCAGGAAACAATCCGGTTTTACAGCTTTTTACAGTCTCTTCCTTACCGGCTGACTTATGAGGAATGGGAAGGTATTCATGACTGGGTGTTCTGGGATGAGGGGATTAAGCGCATGATGAATCATTTTTTTGCAGATGACGAGAGTTCCAAAAAGGAAAAGCTTTAAAAGAATGAAGAAAAGAGGGCGGTTTCCCGCCCTCTTTACATCATTATGTCCAACGCGTCAAACGTTTTTATGTTCCATTTAAGTATTCCATGATCCCCATATGTATCGTCCAGGCCAGCCGATCCTGATATTCTTCAGAGTTCAGCATAGCGGCCTCCTTCCAATTGCTCAAAAAACCGCATTCCACAATCACAATGGGCTGTTTCACATGCAGCAGCAGGTAGTAGTTATCATTGGCCTTCGCCTGTCTCCTGTTGGCCTCTCCCAGCACATAGTCAAATCTCTTTTGGAGGATTTCAGCCAGTTTTTTGCCCTTTTCAGAACCCTTATAATAAAAAACCTGGCCCCCTGATATCTCTTCCTGATGGTAGCTGTTCTGATGAATGCTGACAACAATCTCCGGCTTGATCTCATCGATGATCTCGCACCTTTTTTTCATATCAGCCATCTTTTTTCTGTTATCCTTTTCACCGTAAAGCCCGGTATCGCTGTCCCGGGTCAGAATTACTTCCACATCGGAGGCCTCCAGATAAGTTTTCAGTTGTTTTGCGACCGCCAGGTTGATATCCTTTTCCAGGCTGCCGTCAACCCCGATTTTGCCTGGATCATTTCCTCCGTGGCCGACATCCAGAACCACTGTCTTTTTTTGCCTTCCGCCAGCCTGCCCGGAGGCGGTGATTCCCATTCCCGCTCCAAAAAGCGGATAGTGGGAAACAGCAAAAACAAGAATCAGCATACAAAAGCCCATCCATGTTTCCATTTTTATCTTCTTCAAATTCAATCATCCAAACAGTTTACTTAATCTAATATATCCTCCTTTTCCCGAAAATAGACCCGCTTTCAGGCATTACCGCCGCAGCTCACATGCTGGTGCAGATTACTGGTCCATTTTTGAACCAGATATAAAGCCAGAACTATGACCGCTCCGCCGGCCAGGCAGAACAGCCTGTTTTGTATGGCAGTCGAGGTATCCAGAAGCACCAGGGAAGCGTTGACTGCGCTTACCGCGTTTACAATCTGTTTGTACTTGTATTCTGATGTAAAGAAACTGATATATCCAAGGAACATCACCATAGCAAACGCATATTTTTCAGGAATCAGCAGCCTGAATACCACCAGGAAAAAAATGATCCCCACCACATTTCCAAAGAAACGGTGCCGTATTCTTTCCAACGTCTCATGAAAATGAAGCTGGGTGAGGGACATCACCACGATGCTGATCCATAACGGCTTTTTCAGCCCCAAAATCATGCCTGCAAACATGGCAATGGCTATCCCCAAAGACATTCTCATAATATATCCCCTGTGGACAATACACAGTTTTACCTGTTCTTTCAGATTCCGTCCATCCCTCCAGTGACCCTGCTTTTTCCAACGGATCACCGTAGCGGCCGCCACCACCGCTCCGCCGGCCAGAGCGCCGGCCATCCTTAATGGAAATTCTTCAGGAGCTGCCGGTGTCGCTTGGGAAAACACAAAACAGAGCAGAAAACTGATCGCCGGCTTAAATTTTGCCGGTTCGCAAGTCAGAACCATGATTAAGAGAACAAATAAAAAGTTGAGCGGCAGAGCCAGCCACGGCCCGATTAAAGCAGTCTGACCCGCAATCACACTCCCTCCATACAGGGTCATGATAATTCCGGCCATAGTCAAAGGCCGGATTCCAATATATCCCACTGGAAACATGGTAAGACCTACTCCAATCGCCACTCCCGGAAGGATATTACCCACTCCAAATATAATTTGAAATGCCAAAACAAATGCGAGGTTAAATGCAAAACTAAATGCGTTCTTCACAATCAGACGCGCCATGTTCTTTGTCTTTTCTATATTCATAAAAACACTCCATTCCCGATAAATACTTGATTTTCAAGTCAATTTATTGTAAACTAAACAAGTACACTTAACATGATAGTACACTGTAGTTTACTATTAATTATATATAGTTTATTTTCCATTTGTCAACTATAAATAATTCCGGTCCAATGAGAAAGGAAATTTTTAAAATGAATTTTACGGAAATCATGCTGAAACTGCTGCCATACTGGCATTATGAGATAGAAAAGCCATTTAAAATGTCTCTAAAAGATAAGATGAGCCTGGAAACCTATTACTGCCTCCAGATCCTGCAGCAGGACGGTTCCATGACCATGACCGATCTGGCCTCCCGTTTAAAAATCAGCAAACAGCAGGCCACGAAAATTATAGATACCTTGTATAAGTATCATTTTATCGAGAGGAAGTACAATGAACAGGACCGGAGATACATCACAATCTGTGTTGCGGACCCGGCCATCCGCTATATCGATGAAAATATCTATAAAAATACCGATTTTTTCCGCCAGCTGGAAGAAAAAATCGGTAAAGAAGATGCAAAAAGACTGGAACAGTCTGTGGAGACTCTGCTGGAGATACTGGCCAAACTTGACTAACCCTTAATATCTACTCAATCTTCACGTGATTGTAGTCCACGGTAGCATCCGTAAGGATCTCCTCTATGTACTGCATTAAGATACTGGGATACGTATAATTCATCCACAGTTTATAGGACGGATCCTTCAGAGTTTCCTCCTTCAGCTTATATGCCAGTCCCGCATAACTGTAGGAATTCAGTTTGGCATACATCTGAGACATGGATGCCATCTCATCATCCGTAAACTCATGCTCCTTATTATCGATGTGCTTCAATTCTTCATATGCTTTATTATAGAATACGCGCATCAGGAACGGACCTTTATAGGTATTAAATTCCAGAAGGTTATCGTCGAGCACTTTTTCATCCAGAGCCCACGCTTCCACATCCAGCACTTTAGTATTGTACGTATATACGGCATCGTCCGTATACTCCAATATCCCATACTGGCAGGGCGGCGTGGCCAGTGAACTGGTTACAATCTCACAGATTCCGTCTTTCTGCTCATTGGAATACCGGTAATGCTGGACGTGAAGGTGTCCGCTCAGAAAAATCCCCACATCCCATGCCTCCAGCTGATCGATCAGCTGGCTGCTGTGTTCAATCGTACAGTCATCAATATAAACACGGCTCTGATCCAGCAGATTGTGATGTGCTACCGGTATCACATTCATCCCCTGTTCCCAGGCGTCTTCCATCTCCAGTTCAATCCAGTCATAGGTTTCAGACTTAATCATCCCCCCTACCAGGGCATGATCTTCATATTGGCAGCTATCCAGCATCAGCAGGCGGTTATATTCGTCCAGCTGATAGACGTAACTCAGAGAGTACTCATCCCGGCTTATGGCTTCATCATAACCAAAATCACTGTATATGCTCTCAAATTCCTGCGGAGTGGTCTGCTCAGCCGGGAAACGCACGCCCCCTTCATAGGCCGCTGCGCTCACGTTGTTAATATCGTGGTTGCCCGGGATAACGAGGACCGGAATTCCGGCCTTCTCAATCCGTTCCAGCTTATCGGCCAGTTCCACATGGCTCTGATATTCTCCGTTCAAACTCAGATCACCGCTCAAAATCAGCGCCTCCGGCTTCTGGTCGATCACCTCTTCGATAAATGCATCCGTAATCTCCCAGATATAGTTCACAACCTTACCGTCGCCGTGTTCTACCATATAGTTAAATCCCAGCCCCATATCCGTCAGCTCACGGGCAAAATAATGGATATCGCTGGCAATGATCAGCTTTTTCCCCGGTTCCTGCTCTTTTGGCGTTTCGTCCGGTTCTGTTGTCCCTTCCGGTGATGTTGTTTCTTCTATTGAAGATGTCTCCGGTTCACTCTCTGTTGAAGGCTGGGTATCCTCTGTAACCGGCTCCGTAACCGTTTGGGACGGAGTTTCCGTAGAGGCCGGCTCCTGCGCTGTTTTCACGGTACAGCCGGTTAATGCAGCCACCATCCCTATTATGATTAAACCTGCTAATTTTTTATTCATTCAAATTCACCACGTCCCAAAGCTCTTTCGGTTCAAAACCTGCCTTCCAGCAGGCCACACCGGCCAGGCCGTACTCCTCTATCAGATTCATTTTCAGCTGAATGGAGTTCGCTTCTTCCATCCAGATATACTTGCCGCCTTCATCGGTAAACAGTTCCCCGTAATACTGGCCCAATTCTTCCTGCCAGATCAATTCCACCTTGTTTTCTTCCACCCACTTCTGGGCCGCTTCGATTCCCAGGGCGGATGAAGATGTGCCTCCGTCTCCCTCTGTCCATACTCTTGTATAAAACGGGATGGCATTCACAACCTTTTCTTTCGGCACTTCTTTCAGCGTATCCGCAATTCCATTCTTCACAAAATCAATGGACGACACAGATCCCATCTCTCCTCCGGCAAAATGTTCGTCATATGCCATGATGATCACATAATCCACAACCCTGCCCTGTTCCGCCCGGTTATAAAACATGTTATAAGAAGCGGGAACATAATTATCTACGGAAAGCACCAGTTTTTTCTTCCTGCAGGCCACGGAAAGTTCCCGGATAAACTGCACATAATACGGCCCTGCCGCTTCCCTTAATGTTTCAAAATCCAGATTAATACCGTCAAATCCATAAGTATCGGCATCTTCCATCAGCTTGGCAATCAGCTTTTTCCTGGTGGATGTTTTTCCCATCAGTACCTGGGTATTCACATCTTTCCCGCCGTTGTAGTTGAAATTGTCTAAAACCGGCCACACCTGAAGTCCCAGTTCATGAGCCTTATCCACATAATCTTTACTGGCTAATGACCGGTAATTCCCTTCATTATCCATAAGTGCAAACCATGTGGGAGCGATCACATTAACTCCCTTTGTATTGGCAATTCTGGCCTCCAGCGTGCTGTTGGCATCTTCTGATAAGACCTGGTGCCATAAAAGACATACCTTTTCATCCATGGTAATGTTGGTGTATACCGGTTCGATAAATGTGCTCTGAGGCCGGAAACTGTCGGATTCGGCCAGATACCGGTTCTGGATATAACCTATATATCCGTCCTCTGTCATAACTTCGGACCACTCATCCATCGCCTCTATGACACGGATTTTGCTGCCCTTGGGCGCTTCCGTCACAATCGGGCTCTTGATCCCGCCCTTTTCCCGGACTTTCCCCTTCCGCTTCATGACAGCCATATTCTCAGCATCCCACCGGGTGTCAATATAGATTCTTCTGATCTCTGATTCCAGGTCAAAAGACCGGATTCTTATGTCGGTGTACCCGGATATCAAACCGAGAGCTAAGTAAACTTCATCGCCTTCCAGAACCAGCAGCGGAGCTCCGTTGCTTCCTTTCGTCTGTTCTGTGGCATATACGATATCCTCAGGAAGGGTATAAACAAGAAGCTTTTCATTCTCATCCCAGAAAAACTTCTCATTGATCCGGCCGTTAATCCATGTGATTGGCAGATAGGTCTGGTTGTTCTTAAAAATTCCTTTTGCTTCCTGCAATTCATCATTTAACAGAAGAGCCACTTCATCTTCCGTCACCCCATATCTCTGGGTTAAATCCGCCTTCTCAAAAGACGGCATGTACTTTATTGCCAGCCATACGCCTAAAATACCCGCTGCCAGCAATATCACAACCGCTAGCACCGCTGCCAGCAGTGTTTTCTTCTTCTCCATGGATTTCCTCCTGCATTATCGGATGTTAGTTATACTCTCGCCCCTATATCTTGTACGCTCATTATACAATACATCAAATTACCATACAAGCCGTAAAATTTGGTTCTTTTTCCACCCCATGCGCCCGCCTGTGCCGCTATCCTTACTTTTGGCTGAAAGTGGTATCCTGCGGCACTCCCCTCCCTGATTTTATTCGTAATAAACCTTGTCAAAATGGATCTCCGTCAGTTTCCCGTCTTCCAATCCGACAAAATCACTCATATAGTAGTATTTATCTTCGCAGACTTCGAATATCTTTCCCCAGTCCTTTTCTTCCAGTTCCTCCCCGTCTATAATTATAGGGATTCCTTTATCACGGTACTGTTTTAGTCCTTCCAGATACACTCTCTGCTGTTCTTTTTTCTCTCTCGGTGACAAAGCATCATCTGATCTCACATGTTCCTCCCATTCCGCCGTCCAACCGGCAATTTATTTAAGGCAGAACCTTTGACCCGGAAGGTATTGGTGACATATCATTCCCGGTTCTGCCTCATTGACACTTATTTTTCAAAATATGCAATCATCTGGCGGTTCAGTGCAAAAGGATCCTCTGAAAGAGGAATTCGTCCGACAGGAATCTTCAGCTTCTTTCTCATCTGTTTTCTGGTGTCTTCGCTTCCAAAGGAAACGGCGTAATTCCAGCTCTTATAACCAGCTTCCGTCTTCATCTCCCGGACAAACTCCAAAAATCCTTCTATCTGCCATTCGCTCAGAGACGCAATCACATACTTTTCATCGCATCGTAAAAATTCGATTTTTTGTTTTAAAAAATCGCTTCCAAAATCAATGATGATCTGGTCATATCCCTCTGCCATGCAATAGGGCAGTACTTCCGGCCCGGAATGTTTATAGTAATCCGCCTTTAATACGGAAAAGCAGGCATTATCTGTTACGGCGCCTCTGCATATCCGTTCAATCCGCTCAAAATCACCGTGCTCATTCCATTCCAGAACCGCACACCGGTACCGGCAGACGCCGACCAGATAATTGGCTAACAATATGGCGTAATGAGTGGCTCCGGCCCCTGGGGATGTGCCCAGTATTCCAGTCACCGTCTGTTTTTGCCCAATGGCCCAAACGGTACTCTTTCCACGGCTTTTACGGCGGCTCTTCTCAATTTTCGCAGCAGCCATCCCCCTTCTTCCTCTACCCCCAGACTGTTCATCAAGGTCTCATAAAATCTCATATGAATCTCCTCAGGAAGAAATGGATCCGGCTGCCAGGGCGCCTTATAACAGAATTCCGGTTTCAGCGCTCCACCCTTCCTGACTTTCACCCCTGCCGCCGCATGGTTAAATATAATCCGCACACAGCCGCAGGAATCCAGCTTCCCGGCGGCTTTTCCTGCCTCGCCGGCTTCCCATAAGCTCCCATCACAGACTAGAAAAATACAGTCCGTATCCACGAAATCCCGCAATCTGTCAAAATCACTGCCATAGTCCCGGATCACAACCGGGACGCTGCTCTTTTCCAGCACCACAGCTTCCCCATATCTGGGTTTCATCGTACATCCCCTTATCCTGACCTGGCCAAACTGGTCCGCCTGTGCGCCAAACGTAAGCGCCAGCCGCCTCACAGCGCCTGAGTCATTGCATTCTTCATAAAGATTGGGATAGCCTGATAACCTGAGATAAACAGATAAACCAATTGCAAGATGAGTCGTTCCGGCTCCTGATTTGCCGCCTGCGAAGGCAATTGTAAGAGATGATATCTGATTTCTTTGAAATAATTTTGAAACACCGTTTGTCTTCTGGTCCAGCCGGGCCAAATCCCGGCATAGTTCTTCTGCTGACTGGTACCGCTTATCCGGATCTGGGTTCAGACATGTTTTGACGATTTCCCTGAAACGAAAGCTCCATCCGCATAGTCCAGGCGATGGGGATTCATCCGGATACTTCCCGGTTCCAAGGTAGATTAAGGTAACACCAATGGCATAAATGTCTGTCCGTTCATCCAGTTTCATGTCCGTCCTGTATTGTTCCGGCGCCGCGCATCCTATGGTCCCATAGCGCGTTGAGGAAGCATTCGCCTGGATCATAGTTGCGGAATGGTCAAAATCAACCAGTTTAACAGTTTCATTGCATAATAATAAATTCTTGGGCTGAAGATCTAAATATAAAATGGGAATTTCCCCTGCAGAATGCAGGTAATTGACTAACCGGCAGATCTCAATCCCATATCGGATTGTCATTGCCGCAGTCAGATGACCTTGATTGTGGATCAGGTCATAGAATGATTCGCCTTCCAAGTACTCTTCGATCAGATAGCTGTACTCAGAATCTTCTTCTAAATCGTAAACGATGGGGATTCCGGGATGGCGCAGTTCCTTAAGGATCAATGCCTCCTTCTTAAACCGGCCATAATCCACATAGGACTTGGATACCCGCTTAATGGCCCTGAATTCTTCCAGCTCCATATGCACCGCCAAAAACACGGTACCGGCACGTCCTTTCCCTAAAACACCCTTTAACTGATATTTACCAAATAAAACGGTGCCCTCTAAGACACACACCTCCTTTGTAAATATCATCTCTTGATGCCCATTCTAATACAAAAATACGATTTTTACAATCTTTATTTAAAAAATCTCTAAAAAATTCCTTAAAATTTCACATAGGAATTGCCTTTTCGCTATAATATATAGTATAGTTAGATTGAGGAAGCAGACTTTAAAAGAAAAGGAAGTGATCCTATGAAGATAGAACGTATCAATGAAAATCAGATTCGATGTACACTGAGCAGTTTCGACTTGAGCGTCCGTAATCTGAATCTGGGTGAGCTGGCATACGGAAGCGAAAAAGCGCGCAGCCTTTTTCGTGAGATGATCCAGAAAGCATCCAACGAAGTCGGTTTTGAAGCCGAAGATATCCCACTCATGGTAGAAGCCATACCACTGTCGAATGAAAGCGTAATGTTAGTCATCACTAAAATAGAAGACCCGGAAGAGCTGGACACCCGTTTTTCAAAATTCACCCCCATGTCTGATGAAGACCAGGACGGCATGAATGATCTGGCCCATGAACTGTTGGAAGGCGCCGATGGACTGTTAAGTCTCTTATCGGATAATGTTAAGGAAACCCTGGAAGAACCGCCTGTCCATGATGTTACGCCTGCTCCTCAGGCGCCGGTTCCGGCCTCCCGAATCTATAGTTTTGACAGCCTTGACCGTATATGCGAAGTAGCCCATATTGTTGGACATGTCTATGACGGAAGGAATACTCTTTATAAGAAACCGGACAGCCGCCAGTACTACTTAGTGGTAAAGACCAAGGACAGCAGCTCCCTCAGTTTCAGCCGTCTGTGCAATATTCTCGCAGAATACGGTACAAAAATCCGGCAGGAATACGCAAGCGAAGCCTATTACAAAGAGCATTATGAAGTGATCATAAAAAACAGCGCTCTTCAAAAGCTGGCTAATCTTTAACAGGAATTCTATCGGCCGGATTTCCCGCGCCGGAGCGTACCGGGCACAGATGCCGGCTAAGTCATTTTAAACACCACCTGTGCTGCGGCTTCAATAAGCGGATAAGAATCAAAAAACAGGTGAGGAGTTACTCTAACTCTTCACCTGTTCTCTTCAGACCTATCTGGTTGCTAACACTTCATTCATCTTGCTCACTAAATCATCGCAGTCAATTCCATGAACAAAACATGCCTCTTCCAATGTTTCACCCTGAGCGGACGGACATCCAAGACAATGCATGCCTGCTCCCATTAACATCTGAGGAATTAATTCATCCATGCCGACTAACTGGCCGATTAACATATCTTTACTGATCACCATGATAATAACCTCCTTCTTGCACATACTATTCCTAATATAATACCATTTTAATCTTTTGACAAGATAATTTTACGTAACAGTTCAGACGGCGGGAAAATTGATAGAGAAAGCGGCGTCAAGCTGGCTTGTAAGCCGCTTTCTCTATCAATTTTCACATCGGATGGACATCCGATAATTCTTGACCGGCTTTTTCGGTCAAGAAGATGAGCCGTCTGAACGGTTACAAATGGACAAAGAAAGCGGCTTTTCCTATTGATTTGCTATGAATTCCTATTTTTACCAAGTATTTACTGGCTAAAGGGAAAAAATTCTCATTTATTGCTATTGACGTGTATACAATGTGCATTTATAATAAACACTACAGAACGTTACTAATTTAACTAATAATTCATAGATAAAACAGGAGGTACTCTCAATGAAAACAGAGTGGCGCGATTTTAACGGCGGCGTATGGGAAAAAGAGATCAATGTCAGAGACTTCATCCAGAAGAACTATACTCCATATGACGGTGATGATTCTTTCCTTGCAGGACCTACCCAGAATACAAAAGATCTTTGGGATCAGGTTATGGAACTGAGCAAAGAGGAACGGGATGCCGGCGGAGTCCTGGATATGGATACCAAAGTTATCTCTACGATCACATCTCATCCGGCCGGATATTTAAATAAAGATAAAGAAACCATCGTCGGCTTTCAGACAGACAAGCCTTTTAAGCGTTCTTTGCAGCCTTACGGCGGTATCCGGATGGCAGAAAAAGCCTGCCTGGACAATGGATATAAAGTAGATCCTGAGATCAGTGAATTCTTCACCGCCCATAGAAAAACCCATAACGCAGGCGTATTCGATGCCTATACCCCTGAGATGAGAGCCTGCCGCTCCAGCCACATCATTACCGGCCTTCCAGACGCTTACGGTCGCGGACGCATTATCGGCGACTACCGCCGTATCGCTCTTTACGGAGTAGACCGTCTGATCGAAGACAAGGAAGAACAGAAAGCGACTACCCGAAGCACTATGTACTCGGAGATCATCCGGGACCGCGAAGAATTATCCGAACAGATCCGCGCATTAAAGGAGCTGAAAAAGCTGGGTGAAATCTATGGCTATGACATTTCCAAACCTGCCGCAGATGTTAAGGAAGCGATTCAGTGGACTTACTTTGGGTATCTGGCTGCAGTTAAAGAACAGAACGGCGCGGCCATGTCCCTTGGACGTACCTCCACATTTATAGATATCTATTCTGCAAGAGATTTAAAAGAGGGCAGATATACAGAAGAGCAGATTCAGGAATTCGTGGATCATTTCATCATGAAGCTCCGTCTCGTTAAATTTGCCCGCACTCCGGAGTATAATTCCTTATTCTCCGGCGATCCTACCTGGGTTACGGAATCCATCGGCGGCATCGGCATTGACGGGCGCCACATGGTAACGAAGATGTCTTACCGGTATCTGCACACCCTGCAGAACCTGGGAACCGCTCCGGAACCGAACCTGACCGTACTCTGGTCCACACGGCTTCCACAGAACTTCAAGAGATTCTGTGCAAAAACATCCATTGAATCCTCTTCCATCCAGTATGAAAACGATGACCTGATGCGTGTAACCCACGGAGACGACTACGCTATCGCATGCTGTGTATCTTCCATGAGAGTTGGCAAGGAGATGCAGTTCTTCGGCGCTCGTGCAAACCTGGCCAAATGTCTTCTGTACGCCATCAACGGCGGTATCGACGAAGTGAGCAAAAAGCAGGTCGGTCCTAAATACCGCCCGATTACTTCAGAATACCTGGATTATGACGAGGTTCTGGAAGCTTACCAGGACATGATGCAGTGGCTGGCCGGCGTCTATGTGAACAGCCTTAACATCATTCATTACATGCATGATAAGTACTCTTATGAAAGAGTTCAGATGGCTCTTCATGACCATAAAGTAACACGCTGGTTCGCAACCGGTATTGCCGGATTATCCGTTGTGGCAGATTCTTTATCCGCAATCAAATATGCAAAGGTAAAGACGATCCGCGATGAAAACGGCATTGTTGTGGACTATGAAGTAGAAGGCGATTTCCCGAAATACGGCAATAACGATGACCGCGTGGATGAAATTGCCAGCGACATTGTACACACATTTATGAACTATATCAAACGCAACCACTGCTACCGGGGAGGTATTCCAACAACTTCCATCCTGACAATCACATCCAATGTGGTCTACGGAAAAGCTACAGGCTCAACCCCGGACGGACGTAAGGGCGGCGAACCTTTCGCTCCTGGTGCAAACCCGATGCACAGACGTGATACCCACGGCGCTGTCGCCTCTTTAGCATCCGTTGCAAAGCTTCCATTTAAGGATGCGCAGGATGGTATTTCCAATACCTTCTCCATCATCCCGGGAGCCCTTGGAAAAGAGGATCAGATCTTCATGGGAGATATCGATGTAGAGCTTGATATCGATGCAAAAGATCTGCCGGAATACGATGACTGCGGCGGCGCATGCAGTTCACCGACCATTTTCGAATCATTGGACAGAGAATAAGATAACCAGATTAATAACACACATTGATCAGGCCGCGGTCTGCGGCAGAACGGAGGAAATTTATGGCATATACACATGCAAGTGACGCACAGATTGATAACTTGGTATCCTTATTGGATGGTTACGCAGAAAAGGGCGGACATCATTTGAATGTTAACGTATTTACAAAAGAAACCCTTTTAGATGCTCAGGCCCATCCGGAAAAATATCCGCAGCTCACAGTCAGAGTATCCGGTTATGCGGTTAACTTTATTAAGCTGACCAAGGAACAGCAGGACGAGGTTATTTCCCGTACTTTCCATCAGTCTATTTAATAGTTTTAACATAAAAGGTGAAGGCATTTTCGAAAATGCCTTCACCTTTTAAAGTAAAACCTCAAGGCTTTTTCGAAAATCCCTTCACGTTTTAAAGTAAAACCTCAAGGCTTTTCTGAAAATGCCTTCACCCTTTATGTAAAATCTTCGCCAAAAAGGAGAGAATTATGATAGGTCACATCCATTCCATTGAAAGTTTCGGAACCGTAGACGGCCCCGGCATCCGCATGGTAGTCTTTACAAAAGGCTGTCCCCTGCGCTGTCAATACTGTCATAACCCGGATACCTGGGAAATGTCAGGCGGCACAGACATGACCGTGGAAGAAATCCTGAACCAATACGACCAGTCCAAAGAATTTTATTCCAATGGCGGTCTTACCGTCACCGGCGGAGAGCCGTTAATGCAGATCGGATTCGTCACCGAATTATTCGAAGCCGCCCACAAAAAAGGAATTCATACCTGTCTTGACACTTCCGGCGTCACTTTCCGCCGTGAAAACAAAGATATCCGCGCCAAGTTCGACCGCCTGTCAGCAGTCACAGACCTGGTCTTACTGGATATCAAACATATTGATTCCGCCGAACATGAAAAGCTTTGTTCCCAGCCCAATAACAATATCCTGGATTTTGCCCGCTATCTGGACGAAAAATCAATCCCCATGTGGATTCGCCACGTAGTCGTTCCCGGGCTCACGGACGATCACCGGTATCTTTACCAACTGGGCCGTTTCATCGGCACCCTGAGGCATGTAAAGGCCTTAGATGTGCTTCCTTATCATAACATGGGAGAAATGAAATATGAAAAACTGGGAATTTCCTATCCTTTAAAAGGAATTTCTCCAGCTACAAAGGAACAGGCGGGGGAGGCCAGAAAGTATATTTTAATGGGAATTCGTGATGAACGGAGACAGGGGAAATAAAAACCTATTGCCCGGCCATAAACTGCGCAAACTGCCTGATCATTTTATCAACCTCGAACCCTTCCCCTCTCAGTTCCTCCCGCCAGGCCCTTTCCCATTCCAGGGAAAAGTATCCGTTATAGCCGGTTTCGGTTATCATGTCCACAATCTCTTTAATCGGTACGTCCCCTTCCCCGATTCTGGTGTATTTCCAACTGCTGCGGTCCGGGTCCCCCCAGGGGGTGCCGTCTTTGATGTGTACATGAACCAGGTCACCTTTCATGTATCCCAGGGTTTCCCGCGGCTGTTCTCCGGCTTCTAAGGGATGCATAATATCCCACAGCAGTTTGATATGCCTGAACTCATGCCGGTTTAACAGATTTCTCAAAACCTCACCCTTGGCGAATTCATCGTGGGTTTCGATCCAGATTTCCGTTTGGTACTGGTCCAGGATTTCATCCGCTTCAATCAGCCATTTTACCACTCCGTCATTGTCCACTTGGGGCACATCGTCGGACCAGTATTTTTTCTTAAAGCCCAGCATGATCCTGAGACCGCGGCAGTGCAGGATATTGGCGATTTGGGAACAGCGTCTTAGCTCTTCCAATCCGTTTTCATTATAACGGTTGATCCTGATGCTGGTTCCTAAATCGGATACTTTCATCTGGTTTTTACATAGATATTCGTATATTTCCTTATATGTCTGATCCGGCAGAGAAAGGCCGGACCAGGGGTGGAAGTTCATGCGGATTTCCAGGGCTTCGATTCCATTGTCCCTGCATACTTTTACTGTATCTTCCAGGGTCCAATCCTGAAATGCCAGCGTACTGGCTGCGAGTTTATATTTCATTTCAACCTCCCGATGTCATTCTGACTGCATATTCGTATGGAATCCCGTCTTCATACGGCCTTCCTTCCAGAATCGCCCGGATGTCTTCCGCCAGTTTTAAAGTCACCTTTTCCCTCATATCAAAGGTGGGACCCGCCATATGGGGGAAGAGCAGCACATTGTCCAGATTCCTCAGTTCACTGTCCGCAGGCAGGGGTTCCTGGTGGTAAACATCTAAAACAGCTTTGAAACGGCCGGTTTTCAGCTCCTTTATCATGGCCTTTTCATCCACAATTCCTGCCCGGGCCGTATTGACAAACAGTGCGCCCGGTTTGATTCTCTTTAATAAATCTTCCGTGATCATTCCCCTTGTTTCCTTGTTCAGCGCCCCATGGAGGGAAATGATATCGCAGGTTTCAAATATCTCTTCTGCAGACCCAATCCTGACGCCCTTCTGCTTTGCCTCTTCTTCGGTTATGTATTTGGACGCCACCAGAATTTCAGGCTGGAACCATTTCAACAGGTCGATATAATATTTCGCGATGGCGCCGTAACCGACAATGCCTATTTTCTTTTGGACCATCCCTGAGTTATTGCCGGGAACCCGTCTCCAGCCGTCATTTTTTATGGAATTCACCTCATCGTACAGGCATCTGAGTGACATGAGGGTATAGGCCAGGCAGCCTTCCGCCACACTCTTGGCAAACAGGTCATTTCCACTTAAAACAATGATGCCCCGGTCATATTCTTCCTTACAGATCATGGTTGCCACCGTACCGCCAGTGTGCGCATGGATTTTCAAACGGTTCGCCGCCTTTAAAACATCTTCGTCAATCCTGGGCGTTTTCCATCCTGTCACTAAAATATCCACATCTTTGATATGTTCGATCAGTTCTTCCTTTGTATACGCCTGACGGCCCGTATCATTATATTCCACGTCCCCCAGCGCTTCTAAGGCTGCTTTGGCCTTAGGAGTGAAAAAACTGTCTTTCACTTCCCCTGCTCCTACCGTAACCAGAATTTTCATGATTTTTCCTTTCCCCTTTACCAGATTTGAAATGTATTTCCCCTCAGTTTGCTGATGGCTTCAATGAAGAAATAATCTCCGTAAATGATCGGAATATGGCGTCCCGCCTCACCGTGGTAACGCTCCGTTCCCATCAGCAGAATGCCGTCCTCCTCTTCCTTCCAATTGCAGAATTCCCGTTCCATAGCCATTAAAATCTTTCCTGCCGCCGCTTCATAGAGGTCTTTTTCCTCCGGCGGGACGCATCTGGACAGCTCGATCAGTCCGCTGGCCCCGATTGCCCCGGCGGTGGAATCATAGATCACCGGCTTTTTAGGACTTCTGAAATCGCAGAGAGGAAGCCAGCCGCTGTAGCTCACACAGTTGATAAAATAATTGGCAATTCTCTTGGCCGCATTCAGATAGCGTACATCCTTCGTATGTTCATAGCTGATAACAAATCCATAGAGCCCCCAGGCCTGTCCCCTGCTCCAGGAAGAGCCGGATGCATATCCCTGGCCGCCGAGGTGATCCAGCTCCTCACCGGTTTCATTGCCGTAAACCACAATGTGTTTCACACTTCCGTCCTCCCTGATATGATGGGCCAGGGTTTTATCCGCATGTCTCTTTGCCAGAGAAGCAAATCTGGGGTCCTTGATTTCATCTGATGCCCAGTACAGGATGGACAGGTTCATCATGCAGTCGATGATGGCCCATCCGATATTTTTTTCATTTCCCCGGTCATTCCAGGCCCGGATGTAATCACCCGCCACATTAAACCGCCCCATCAGCAGATTGGCGGCCAGCAGGGTTCTCACCCTGGACTCACGTTTTCCCGTCAGCCTGTAATTCAATCCGCTGGAAATGTGCCACATAAAGCCCACATCGTGATGAAGCCCGTCGAATTCCCGGAATGCCCCGTCCAGGGTTTGTTCCGCCCGTTCGGCCACCTCTTTGTATATGGTATCTCCGGTATCCATATACATCAGCCAGAGCATCCCGGGCCAGAATCCGTTGGTCCATTTACAAATATTGTCCCTGTAATCATTGAATTTTCCGTCAATGCTGGTATAGGGGATGTTCTCCGGGTTCCTTTCCGCCGTGGGACGCATCTTTACCGCAATTTTTTCAAAAACTTCATCTGCAAATAATTTCAATTCCTTCTCCATACCGGAATTCCTTTCTATTGATATTGAAAGCAGCCGCCTGATCTCCCATAGCAAAAAAAGCCGCAGACAGATATATCCGCCTGCGGCCGGCCTCCCTGGCCGTTAAATTTCTCCGCCACCCATAACTTGCTATGTTCATCTCATGCGGAACACTTTATTATTTAAGAAAATCCTCTCTCTGAGGTGAAAAAATATCCAAAATCACCGCATCTTCCAAAGCGGTTGCCCCATGTGCCACATTTGGCGCAACATAGTAGCTGTCTCCTGCCTTGAGATGGTATTTCTCCCCATCCGCCACATATTCAAAGGAGCCGGATACGATATAACTCACCTGCTCATGGACATGCTGGTGCACGCTTCCCACCGCGCCTTTTACAAATGACGCTTCAACTCCCATCATATTGCCGCCCCGGGCCAGAATCCTTCTCGTAACTCCCGGTTCCGGATTCGTTGGAATGATATCTTCATATTTTAAAACCATAGCCTTACCTCCTGTTATCAGCTTCTTATATATGTCTTCCACGCTTTAAATAAACGCCTGTCCGCCATTAATCTGTATAATTTCCCCAGTCAGGAATGACGCCTTCTCAGAAGCCAGGAACTCAATAACCGATGCAACCTCAGAAGCGTCGCCAAAACGTTTCATAACGATGCCGTCTTTCCAGGTTTCCATGATCTCACGTTTGGTAGCTGCGTGGAACTCCGTATCAATGGTTCCCGGAGATACTGCATTCACCCGGATGCCATACTCGGCCAGGTCCTTTGCCAAAGCCCGTGTCAGACCTTCGATCGCTGCTTTTGCAGACGCATAGATGCCTGCGCCAGGTCCGCCGCCTGAAGTCACTGCGATGGTGCTGTAATTGATGATGGATGGATGGTTTCCCTTCTTTAAAAGCGGGATAGCTGCGCGGCTTGCGAAGAATGCGCTGTCAAAGTTAAGAGCCATTACCCTTCTCATAAAAGAGGTTTCCATGCCTTCAAAACGCTGTCTTCCGCCTAATCCGCCTACATTGTTGACCAGAACATCCAGGGAATCATATTTCTCTGCGATTGTTTCGAAACATTTGTTTACATCGTCCTCATTCATGGAATCCGCATAGATGAATTCAGCCTTAATTCCCTCTGCCTTTAATTCATCCAATGCAGTCTCCGCCGCTTCCTTGTCAATTCCTGTAATGATAATGTCATAACCAGCCTTTCCAAGCGCTGCTGCTGCGCTGAGACCGATTCCTCTTGTTCCGCCTGTCACTACTGCTCTCATAATTTTTTCTCCTTTATGCTATTATATATTGTGCCGTTTCAGTCCCCTGCCGCTTCAATTCTAAGATGATACTGCGGGTCCGCACCGGTATGTCTTAACAAAATGCTGAATCTGATCTTATTGACCGGATTATCCATGGTTTTTAACAGATACAGCTGATGATCCTTTAAATCAACAGTGATCTTCAGTTTTTTACCGCCTGAAGTGCCGTAAAGCACCGCTTGCTCTCCCCGGGTCTCAGCTTTTTTCACTTCCAGCACATGCTGATATCCGTTCTCATTAAATCCCAGCTCCCCGTCCGCCAGCTCAAGTTCATGGGTAAAGTCAAAATCCGATTCAAAATGGAAAATGTAATCATAGATCCCGTCTTTCCCTCCGCTGACCGAAAAGCTATCTTCAACCCAGGTATCCTGGATTTCCACGGTTCTCGTATAATCAATTCCTTCATATACATTGACCGCCCTGGCCGTCACTTTACTGTCGTCGAAATACAGGCATTCCCCCGGGCTCACAGACGTGATATCCGTTCCATTCCAGCAGACCGTGTTGTGGGACAGCGTTTTTCTGTGCCATTCATTGCATAGCTTGGAGCGGTATCCGGCGTTGGAAAGATCTCTGGAAATCCTGTGATCCTCATACATCATTTCCACGGTCATAATGTCCGGGTGGGCATGTGACTTGCCGTTAAGGCCGTATTTCATGAATACGTTCCAGGTGTTGTTTCTCAAAATCGCAAAATTGGATTTGGGGAAACTGCAGGAACCCTTTTTCACCGGGGTAAACCTGCTGTAATCAAAGTCAATATTGAACAGCAATTGTTCTAAGCAGACCTGATTTCTGCAGTAATACGGTTCAGAAAGCGGCAAAATCGTCCTGGGCTCTTTGCAGGATTCAATGATCTTTGTTATATTTCCGATCTCGCTGTCTTCCCCTGCCGCCCTGGCCGCCGTATGATAAATGTAGCTGAATGTCTTCAAATTCAGATTGGGCCATCCATCATTTGGATTGGGCAGATACTGGTTATCGAATGCATAGGAATAAGCCTGTATGAACATATTGGTCAGAATCCTGCTGCTCTCTTCACCAAAATCATAATCATAAATCCTGCTGAACAGAAACAGATAGGAAATTCCTTCTAAAAGGAAGAAATTATAATGGATAGAGCCTTCATACCAGAAATAATCCTCAGTCACTCCCCGTTTGAGCTGCTCATGTATATTGTATTCGCTGCCAAACGTGAAATCGATCATCTCCTGATCCTGAAAGGCCAGTCCCATCACGCCGATAGCCGATAAGTTCCAGCAGCTTATATTGTGGATGCGGGTGGCCTGCGGCGCCAGAAGATGAAACATTTCCCTAAACATTTTCCGGTACACCATGTTAAGCCAATCAGGGTCCAGCTCCTCTTTTAAGATTTCTATGGCCTGCACAAAACGGATTGCCACGATGGATTCATTCAGCCCCTGGGGCATCATCTTTCCGCATCCCCACGCCATCGTATCGTAAGAACTGCAAATGTTGTTTTCTTTATTATGCAGTACGAATTCATGGTAATGAACGGCATAAAAATCCATTACCGAAACCGCATAGTCAAAATATTTCTTCTCTTTTGTCGCTTTATAAACCACCGCGGATACCAAAGCCATGACTACCGCACGGTTTCTGTAAAAATAAGTCCAGACCCCGTCCAGAATCTCACTTTTATACACCTTGCCACAGACTTCACACCGGTGCTCATGCGGCGAATGCAGGTCAAAAATCAATCTGCCGCCGTCATCATCACAAAAGTAATAATGGCCCCATCTGCTGAGACGGTCCGGCGAATCGGAAAATTCCGGTATAAACCCGTCCACTTCCTCTTTCATCGCCTGTATGATCTGCCGGTTCTCCTCCACGGAATTGATAAGCTGGTCAAATTTTGAATTCACATATTTCATAAGTTTTACCTTTTCATCCTCTCAGTTTCCTTTATGCCCGATACTCTTTTTTTGCGTCTCCCTGGCCGCAGACCCGGATTCTGACCGGTGTCACAGCCTTTTTTCCGCATTCCGGGAACGGTCCGCAGGAGAAACTGTATTCTTTATCTCCCCGCTTTACCGTAAGAGTTCCATCCGCCCACAGAACCTCTGCGCCCTCTTCCTCAAATGTAAAACATTCAAAGAAAATCTGCTCTTTTTCCATGGATGCGGATTCCAGCGCCAGGGTTTCAATAGAGGTTTTGCATACCTTATCCGGTTCCTGGGTAGTCATCACGCTGACCACCTCCTGACCGTACTGCTTCGCTTCTATTTCCTTATCTGAAAATACCCTATAATAGATATCTCCCGTATCCATAGGATAACGGAACCTGTTTTTCCCCACTTCTTCCGCCTTCCGGTCCGTATTGGAGATCAACTGATACCTGTGAGGCTTTTCGCTTCTGCACACATCCGCAAAGATCCAGAAGGACAGCCCATCGGTGAACAAAAGCCTGCTCACCTCTTTCATTTCCAGCGCCTTAGGATAGATTCCGGCAGTTTCCCCACGGTAGATCACCACAGAACCGTCTTCTTCCATATGGGTAACCGTTCCGCCGTATTCCATCTCGTTAAAAGCTTCGCCTTCCTGCTCCATGCGCATTTTCAAACTTTTCACATATACGTCGTTGACATCCGATGCATCGGTGAACATTCCGTCCGCCAGGATCACATTGTGGTTATCCGGCATGATGTTCCGGTTATATCCGTCTTCACAGGTCAGATACTCGCTGCCACTGGCAAAGATATAGGACAGATTGTCCGGATGGTGGTGTGACAGGGAAAGGCAGTTAAGCCCTTCTTCCTGCAGAAGCTTAAACCCGGTCATCCACTGCTTTTTCCCGCCCGGATATCCGCACTTCATGGTGAATACCCTGCTGTCCCGGTTCCAGTTTTCGCGGATAGACAACAGCCCTAAATCCTCAAAATACCTCACTTTTGGAAGCAGAGAAAGCTCTTTCTCCTGAACCTCAGGATCATACCATAAAAACTCAAATGCAGCTTCCGGCAATATCCCCGGCTTTATCTTGCTGTTTGCCGCTTCTTCCATAAGAAATTCATCCGTAACCAGATTTCCAAAAGTCTGGGCAAATCCATCGCCGTATTCCGCAGCCGTTTTATAATAGACACAGGCGGCATGTCCGCTGTATCTGTCGTGGGAATCTCCGAAATTAAGCTGCTGTTTCAAATCCCCGCAGGACTGGTATAAACGGTAATAAAATGTATTCTTCAAATAACTGCTGCTCTTAAAATAATCGGTTCCCTCCTGTATTTTCAGCAGATGGGCATATACAAACAGCCACATCCCACCATATCTCCAATAAGGAACCCCTTCGTAATTGGAGCCGTCCTCCGCCAGATAGGAAAATACCCTGGCAAAGTTCTTCTTCGCCTCCTCCGTATAAACAGAAGCGCCTTCATATTCCCCTTCCAGCGCATATCCTGCCGCCGCCAGCCCGGTCATGTTAATCCAGTTGTGATTCTGGTAAAAGTTGGTGGACCAGCCTTGTCCGTATGTATCCTTTTTGTATTCATAGATAATCCCGGCATGGTGGATGATCTTTTGGGACACGCGTTTTTTCTCTTCCTCACTTAAACAGGGTTTCAGCCAGTCATATCCTAAAGACAGGCCGAACAGAATCCAGGAAGCGGATAAATCCACATTTACCAGATGGGCATTACCCCATTTCTCATAGGATAAAACCGCATTCATAAACCGCTTTGCATCCTGGAGATACTGCTCTTTTCCGCTTAAACGGTAAGCCAGCGCCAGGTTTACAATCGCGATTCCCATATAGGTTGTGCTCTCTTTCGGATGAACCGCAGGCAATTCTACGGCCTGATACCTGTCCGCCTGTGCCAGCAGCCGTTCATACTGTTTCTTTCTTTTTCCGGTGATCTCCGCCTGATAGCGGGATAAATCACCGATAAAAACCAGCTCATTCATGTTATTGTCCGCCTTTCTGTCTTGCTTCCCGGACCGTATCCGCCAGCCCTGACAGCACTTGGTAATAGATAAGATACAATGTGGCAAATCCGAACGGCTCTCCCGGTATCAGTATAGTATCCACCGGCAGCCCTAAAATCTGATTTAAAAGCATATTGAATCCCTGATAAGTCAGATAAACGATGCCGACCGTAAACATATTTTTGAAAATCTCAGCCAGCTTAAGCAGCGCGTTCTGCCACCCTTTTCTTTCATAATAAGACTTGTTGGTAATCCTGCCTTTTTTTACGATATCAAACATTCCATATGCAATGGGATTATAAACAACTATGGTCACCAGACCGATTCCCACTCCCAGAAAAAAGATCAGATCAATAGGATCCCTAAATAATCCGGCCTGGGTTCCGAAACCGATGAAAAAATAACACATCCCGGCGATCCACCATCTGAGAAGTCCGGCTTTTACATTATCAGTAAATATTTTTTTCTTCTGTCCAGTCTTTCTGCCCATAGTCTCTCCATTCCTTTACCGATGCTTTATAAGATCAATTACCAGCAATACACATGATATGAGATATACCGCAATAACGGCCATGCTGAATCCGGCCGCTTTGCTGACCGCCGCTGTTTCCAAAGACCTCTGGTTTGCTATGGCATAGCGGTAGATAGACGTCAGGTAACATCCAAATCCCGAGGTCACAACACATAAAACAGCGGTAAAAATCTTTTCCATTATCCTGTCGCTCCTGATCCTGGTAGTCTCAAACATGGTCACCAGACCGAACAGGATAAACAAAAACATTCCAAAACCGCAGAGCTCATTTTCCAGCAAAAGCAGAGCTTTTACATGAACGCCGGTAAAAATCAATTGTACAATGGAAATAATGCGGATCAGGATATTCGCTATTGTCGTTAATTCCAAACCTTCTACTTTTTTTCTATTCATCTTCTTCGCCCACTTTTGCATACAGCACTAATTGTGTAGTTTCTTTATCAAAGAAATAGATATTTTCCATTTCAAACTTTATGTAAACCTGCTGTTTCAATTCATATTCCGGCACATCCACACGGCAGACCAGTTCGGATTGTCCTGCGGTCACATATAGAATACAGTAATTCCCAAGAAATTCCTCATTCTCCAACGTTACCGGGATCACGTTCTCCCCCGGACCTTCCGCTAAAGAAAACTGTTCCGGCCGGATCCCCATAACCAGATCCTTACCGTGATAGGCTTTCAGTTTATCCACCGCATCAGGCGGCAGATTCAGCCGGTTTCCTTCGAATATAAAAGTCCCGTTTTCAATCTTTCCTTCCAGGAAATTCATCTGCGGAGAACCGATAAATCCGGCTACGAACATATTGGACGGTTCATAATAGATCTCTTTAGGCGTTCCCACCTGCTGGATAATCCCGTCTTTCATAACAACCATCCGGTCCGCCATGGTCATGGCCTCTGTCTGGTCATGAGTTACATAGATCGTCGTAACCCCCAGGTCCCGCTGCAGCTTAACAATCTCAGCCCTGGTGCTGGTTCTTAACTTGGCGTCCAGATTGGACAGCGGTTCGTCCATCAAAAAGACCTGAGGCTGTCTCACCACGGACCGTCCTAATGCCACCCTCTGTTTCTGGCCTCCTGACAACTGGCCCGGAAGGCGTTTCAACAAGGGTTTCAATCCTAAAATCCCCGACGCTTCCTGAACTTTATCATAGATCACCGTATCCTTCTCATGTCTGACCCTGAGGCTCATTCCCACGTTATCGTAAACCGACATGTTGCCGTATAACGCGTAATCCTGGAATACGACCGCGATATCCCGCTCCACCGGAGGGCATTTGTTGATCACCTTTCCATCCAGAATCAGTTCCCCGCCGGATATGGCTTCCAGACCTGCAATCATTCTGAGAACGGTAGATTTTCCGCAGCCGGACGGCCCTACAAACACGATAAATTCTCCGTCTTTCACATCCAGGTTAAAATCATGAACCGCGTGGAACCCATTGGAGTATATTTTATTCACATTCTTAAACTGCAAGCTGCCCATCTTATCACCTCATCTCCAGGCCTTCGCCCATACTGTCCAGTTTCTCCTGCAGCTTCTGCCTTCTGTTGATTTTGTGGATGCTGATGAATCCAGCCGCCACTAAAAGGCAGGTGCCTGCCGCATTTGCCGCCATGATTATGAACTGCCTGCTGTAAGGCTTCAGAATGAACGGTACAAATACCGCCTGGCGCAGGATCATGTAAATTCCCAGTCCGACCGCGGCAAACGCCAGTTTTTTCTCATAAATATTCATTTTAACCGCACAGGTAAATAAGGCAAACAGCATGACGATGTTGATCATAACAGCAGGCCCCATCCAAAAGCTGACTTCGATCACGTCCAGTATGCTGATTACATAGACCAGTTCAGCTACAATTGCCAATAAGGTCAGCGAATACGATAATCCGTCTTTTTTATATAATGACACGTATGCCTTTTTTTCTTTTTCATCCATTTTACTGCTCATTTTCCATGCGCCCCTTCTTCTCATTTTTAACAAATGTTATGTGACTCATAGCCATCGCGATTCCATAACCGACGCAGGCAACGATCTGCAGCAGGTAAATTAAAAGTCCAATCTGAAATGTGGTAAAATGTGGTTTATAGTCTACCAGTCCCTCCAGTTTTAAATACTGGAAGTCAAGAGTTCTGTAGAATGCCTGAACTGCCTGTATATTTGTCATCGCATATACAGCTCCTGCGCAGCAGGCTAAAAGTAAAACTTCCATAACAATCAAGGCAAACCGGTCCGGCACCTTGCTGTAAATTTCAAGTAAAAATGAAAACAAAACGATAAGTATGCCGATCAGCGCAAGCAGAAATATCTGCCTGTTAAATGTCTGAAGTACGGAATCATGGAAAAATGAAATCTGGCTGTTCTGCTTTAACTTCAGGCCAAACAGATCCTTATACTCAGTCATGAATACCAATGTAAAGATAAATACAACGACTGCCATAACCAGATATATCCCGGCAGTAATTTTCTGAGTTTTAAATATTTTCTGCATAATCAGCTCCCGCCTTTATCTAATAAGGGAGGAGGAATCCCCCTCCCTCAAATTAATTGTATCAGTTGCCGGATGTCATCACTTCATATGCGGCCTGATAAGTTTCTTCATAAAGTTCAAGGCCTCTCTTCTCAAACTCTGCAAGGTATTCCTCATAATTCTGAGCTACCACAGTGCCGGAAGGAGCATTTCCTTTGGTTTTGTAACGTACAACATTGAACATAAATTCTACGATATCCGGTGAATCAAGGGATGTAGAATCAGAAACAGTCTCTTTCTGTCTGGATGTCAGTGAGAATACAGGTGGAATCATCTTGTAGTAATTAGGATTATCGCCTTTTATGCCCTCTCCTGCATAGGTAGCAAAGTTGGTTGTGGAGTTCTGAAGCAGCGCCCAGCCTTCAAATCCTCTTTCTGATGTATACTGGTATTCAAAACCAATTTCCTTCTGATATCCGATCGGCATCAGACAGCCCATCCAGTCTCTAAGGAATGTGGATAAATCGCCCTTGGCAACTGCGCCTGCAGTCTCAACAACCCACGGTGTGAATTTCGGATACTGGATTCCATCAGGTCCTTCGTACTTCTCGCCCTCTTCCAAAGCCATCGGAAGGCCATAGTTCTGTACAACAGCGCCTTCTTCCGTGAAGAAGTAATCCATTACCGCACATGCTCTCTGAATCTGCTCATCTGTAGAACCAGCTACGGAAATCGCCCATCCGTCAGGCTTAATCGCTCTGCCGTTGTCGATATAGTACTGCCATACGCCGTTCACTTTTGCTACAGGAGGAAGAATAACAACGGTATCCTTATTCAGAGAATCCGATGTGGAAGAAGCGATCCAGTCATATGTCATAAATCCATAAGAAGGAGCATCGCCTTCGTCAGTTCCCCATAAAGTAGAACGGAAATTAGTCTTATCAGTCAGTTCATAGCAGTCGGAATAGATCAGGCCTTCTGCTTCCATATCGGATAAGTAACCGAGCACATTGTAAATATCTTCTTCTGAGTATGTATACTGAACTTTTCCGTCTCCGTCGATATACCATCTGGAAAGATAGGAATCAGCGCCATGGGCTTTAATTCCGCCAAAGTAGGTGGAAAGCCTGATCAGGTCTTCACGGTAGTTGGACTGTCTCACGAACAGCGGCCATACCGCTTCTGCTTTTCCATCGGTCAGCAGTGTGGGATTTGCCTTAATACACCGCATTAAAGCGATCATCTCATCAATATCATAAGCGGCTTTTTCGCCCAGATACAGTTCAGACGGATTATCATATTCATAATTGTCTTTGATATACTGGATCAGCGCATTGGTGAGTGTTTCACCGTTCTTCACATCCAGACCGTTCTGGATTTCGATGATGCTCTGGTCTGTCTTTTTCACCACATCAACGCCCTTTTTAGGAGTAACAGTGCCGCCGTTATCGCCGGTTCTCTTGTTGTCCCCTACATAAAAGCCGTTATAATGTACGGAAAAATCAGCCTTATCATAAGCAGCGCTTTCGTCGTCCAAAAGTTTTGTCACCCAGGTTTCCCTGATGTTAAATGTTCTGGCAAACTGATTTAATTCAGCGATATACGGAACATGGTAAATACTTCCGTCATATGCGGTAATCGCAGATTTCACTGCCGGATTGGCTTCCAAATATGCCTTAAAGTTAGGCATATATCCCTCTTCCATCTTCTCAGAAAGGTTGACAAACTTGCCTTCTGTTCCGTAGAACATGAGACGTTCTGCAATGGATTCGCCGCCAAAAATGTTAGCACCGGCAAAGTTTGAAGTAGATTCTGTCTGGATCATATCGGTAGCCTTAATATCCTGCACCGTTACGTCGGTAAACTTGCTGTTCATCTCTTTCTCAACATAGGACCACATAGGTTTCAGCATTCCGGCTGATACTACGGTGCCGTCCGGCAGAGTCAGCGGGGATTCCTGGTTGTAGGTCATGGTTCTGGATTTATTGCCCAGCGCAAAGTTAAATTTCAGTTCCACCGTATCGGTTAAATCGGGACCGGATTTTTCTTCCCCTTTTGTTTCCTCAGTTCCCCCTGCAGCTTCCGTTGTTGCCTTAGGGGCCTCAGTTGTGCTCTGCTCTGACGCCTGCTGCGACGCCGCCTGGTCTACAACCGAAGATCCGCACCCTGTCAACGCTGATGCTGCCATCACAGCCGCCATCAAACAGCTTGTTGCTTTCTTTCTCATAAAATAACTTCCTCCTTCTGCCTTTTTGGCTATATTACATTTATCCTTTTACCCCGCCCATGTTAACACCTTTTGCAAAGTATTTCTGAATGTACGGGTAAATGACCAGCACTGGTACAATAGAACAGATGATGATCGCATAGGCCAGACTGTCCGCCGAATAGGACAGATTCACCGGCGATTCATCATATAATTTCTGGTAATTCTCGATCAGCTGCCGCAGATATACCTGTAACGGCTGCTCATAGGGATCCGCCAACAGCATTCTGGACCAGTAATATGCGTTCCAGCGGGAAATCGCATAGAACAATGTTACGGTCGCGATACTGGCAGTTGACATCGGTATGTAAATCTTCCCAAACAACTGGAATTCGTTGGCTCCGTCCACAATCGCCGCCTCTTCAATCTCCTTAGGAATGCTGCTGAAGTAATTCCTCAGGAGAATGATGTTATAGGCCTGGACGCCGAAGGCCACTATCATGCCCCAGCGGTTGTCTACACCCATATTCTTGTAGTTCAGGTACAGAGGAATCATGCCTGCGCTGAACCACATAGTAAATACTAAAAGGAAATTCCATTGTCTTCTGAACACCAGTTTAGATTTCTGAAGCGCATAAGCGCCTGTCAGTGAAATCCCCATACTCCACGCCGTTCCAAGCACCGTATAAAACAGCGTATTGGTATAAGCGATCCAGAAGCCTTTATTATGAAGCACCATGTCATAAGCCTGGAAAGTCACATCCTTGGGCAGCAGTACAATCTGGCCGCTCTCATATGCCACCTTGCCGCTGATGGACACGCTGAACGCATACAGCACCGGATACAGCGCAAGCAGAGCGAAGATAATGACCATGGTATATGAAAACACTTTAAATATCTTTTCGCTTTTATCTAACCGTTCCATCTTTTCACCCTTTCTTTTTCTACCATAATGATGTATCCGATATGTTCCGGCTTATGGTGTTGGCCCCAATTACCAACGCAAACGCAATCAGCGAGTTAAACAAACTGACCGCCGCCCCGACGCCGTAATTGCCCGAAAGAATACCGATTCTCTGTTCAAAGGTGGAAAGCACATCTGCGGTTACGTAAATATTGGCATTATACAAAAGCAGAACTCTTTCATATCCAATGGTGAGCATGTTGCCGATTCTCATGATGATCATGATGATCAGGGTAGGCGCCATGCCCGGGAATGTGACGAAACGGATTTCCTGGAACTTGTTGCCTCCGTCCACTTTCAAAGCTTCATACAGGGAAGGCGAAATCCCCATGATCGCCGCAAAATACACAATGGAGTTATAACCGCTCTCCTTCCAGATTCCCACCAGAATATAGAGGGGGCGGAAATAGTTGGCCTTCTGCATCATCGAAACCCCCGGCTCAATCAGCCCTAACTGCTGGAACAGGGATGCAATCACACCGCTGGAACGCACTCCGCTGTACACCAGCATCAGCGTGATACCGGTAATCGTAACTTCCGAAAGGAAATGAGGTAAATATGTAGCTGTCTGGGTTAATTTCCTCACCGTTTCATTACCAATCTCCGCAAACAGAAGAGCCAGGATAATGGGCACCGGGAATCCGAAGATCAGGTTGTAGGCGCTTATGATAAACGTGTTTCTAAACGCCTGCCAGAATTCCACTTTATTCACTCCCGTTACAAGATTGATGAAGTTGTCAATTCCCTTAAACTCACTCCCCCATACGCCAAACTGAGGATCAAAACGCTTGAACGCAATCAGCAGTCCACCCATCGGCTTGTACGCCCATACCGCAAACCACAGGATCAGCGGAAGCAAAAGCACATATAGCCGCCAGTCCTTTATCACCGCTCTCCATAGCTGTTTGGTATGCGGCTTTCTCATCTCAATTTCTGTATTCTTCATTCTGTTCTCCTTCCCCCTGAATAAAATAATTTCTCATATCGCAGATCAGGCCCTTGCGCATTCTCAAAACCAGACATACGATTAAATCAATCACAGTAATTAAAAATGTCGCTCCAAAATAATCAACCGTCCCTGTCAGTTCCCCTGTCAAAAAAAAGATCGCAATCCCTTTTCCCACAGAAAGGCAGATATGGGAGATCAGCACATATACCATCAAAAGCGCCGGGCTTTCAGCAATCACATCCCGGTCCCGCTTCCCATACAGCAGCATGGGGATTCCCAAACATGCATTAGCCAGAACATAAAACAAAATTCCGCCGAATACTGTCATATCTGAATACATGATTCCGGGGATCCCCCCGATCATACCGACAACCGCTCCCACAGCTCCCCACCGGATCATAGCGATCAGACTGACCGCAATTGTAAAGCTGAAGTAAAAGTCGCTGTTCCACACACTCAGCAGCCCGCTTCCCATAAATTCGGAAATAACAGCCAGCACCGACAACAGAGCTAAATCAAACCACTTATACTGGAAAGTTCTCCCATTATCCATATATATGAACCTCGTTCATAGTTTAATGTAATTTTTAAAGACCTTTCAGGTTCAGGTCTTATAAAAATAGTTGCAGTTTATAGTTCCTAATTATGAACTAGGTTCATAATATATGTATAGTATATACCCCCGTTAACTAGTTGTCAATATTCTTTGTGCATTTTTGTCCATTATTTTTTTCATTTACCATCTTTATTCAATATAATTACCCAAACCGTACCAAGCCGCCTATGGTTTTGGAAAATATCCCAGGCATTTTGATATCTGGAGTGCCACATCCTTTAAATCTTCCGCCACTTTTTCATCATCCAGATTCTCATTATAGATATCTGATAAAGAGACGGCAGCGATTACTTCACCGTTATAATTAAAAATCGGCGCGCCGCAGCAGCTTGTTATATCCTCTAATTCCCGCACATCCAGGGAATATCCCCTCTCCTTTGTCCGCTCAATCTCTTCCAAAAAACGTTCTTTTGACGTGATCGTAAAGTTGGTCAGCGCCTTAAACTCAATCTTATCCACCAGAGCGCTCCGCTCTTCTTCCGACAAAAATGCAATAATTGCTTTTCCTAATGAAGTGGCATAAGCATCTTTCCTGGTTCCCAGTGCACAGGAAGCCAGTTTTGCATTATGGGCAACATATTTATACACGTACACGATCTTGGTTCCGTTCAGCACCGCTACAAACGCCGTTTTATTATACTTTTCTGCAATCGGAGGAATATAGATCGCGCACTGTTCCACCAGGCTCATATCATTGACATACTTCATGCCCAGAGAGTAAGTCTCTATTCCGAGACAGTATTTCTTGTTATTGTTCTTAACGGTCGATATATAATTCAACTCCAAAAGCGTCTGAACAATCACAAAAGCACTGCTCTTAGCCATCCCCATCTCATTTGCAATCTCCTGTAATGTAATTCCTTCCTTACAATCTGCAATCAGCTGCAGAATTGCAAACGTTCGTTCTACTGTTCTGTTCATTCTTCGTCCCCCGTGGTTTATATATATAAACCAGATTCATGTTTTATTATATTTTAATTTTATTGCGTTCTTACTGTTCTGTCAATCTTTTTCAGCTTTTCTTTCCAGCTCCTGCCAATACCTTTGCCAAACTTCCATGGCCCTGCCCCGCCGCTCTTGTCTCACCATTCCTGTGCCGCCGCCCCGGCTGGCCGCAGGCCATGGAATTCCCTCTATATTCACTGCAAAAGCATTGTACCTAAACAGGTACATGATAAACAGGATTTTCCACTTGAATATTTCTCATTTATAGTATAAAATAAACACAAATGTATAGAATATAAGGAGGTAATTTATTATGGCATATGTAATTAGTGACTCTTGCGTTAGCTGTGGTGCTTGCGCTGGCGAATGTCCAGTAAGCGCTATTTCTGAAGGAGATGGACAGTACGTTATCGACGCTGATAAGTGCATCGATTGCGGAACTTGCGCTGGTACATGCCCAACAGGCGCTATTTCCGAGGGCTAATAGTAAGACATTATAACTACATTTTAAAGAGCAGAGAAAGCTCCATCCGGACGGGTGGAGCTTCTTTCATATGAGCGGGCTGACGCATAGAGCCCGCAAAGAAAGCGAGGTCATTTTCCATGAGCAAACCTTTGATCGGCCTGATGCCATACCATGATACTTCTACAAATGATATTTATATGAGAAATTCCTATCTGCGGGCGGTTTCTGCTGCGGGAGGCATTCCCGTTACCCTGCCCCTGGAGGTTTCCGAAAAAGATTTAAAACAGCTGGTCGAC
>JAGZXV010000307.1 GCA_018378255.1 Clostridiaceae bacterium
GGTGGGGCAGGTCATGACGAGAGGATTAAAGGAAGCAAGTCCCCAATACGCCAGCATTCCATATCGCAGAACCTTCATTTCATCGAACAAATCCAGATTGGACGGCGCTGCTCCGTCGCAGCCCAGGCCTACACTGAGGCCCGCCTCTAAGATCTGAGGTGTTTTTGGAAAGCCGTGGTTCGCCAGATTTGCCCTCGGACAATGGATCACCTTTACCCCGCGTTCCGCCATAATAGAAATGTCATGGTCGGAAAGCATCACATTATGGGCTGTCAGAAGATTCGGCCCCAGGATGCCCATCTCGTCTAAAAACTGAGCCGGACGTTTCTGGTAATTCTGCAGACAGAAACTGACTTCATCCTTGTGCTCACACAGGTGGGCATGAATACCTGTCTTAAATTCTACGGCTGCTTCTCCCACCATCCTGATTAACTCCCTGGAACAAGTCATGACCTGGCGGATTGCAAACCAGATATCAATCCTGCCGTCACCTGCCCCCTGGTAGGCCCGGTACAGTTCTTTTGTATGCTCAATGGCTTCGCCCGCAGTCTCTTTCATCGCCCCGGTAATGGCATTTCCCATATCCATAGTGGACTTGGCAATGGCCGCCCTCATTCCCGATTCGATCACCGCATCCGCCACCCGTTCCATATGTACGCCGCCGGAATCTGCAAAGGAAGTTGTTCCATTTTTAATCATCTCCACACAGGCCAGCTGGGCGCTGACATAAGAATCTTCCGGCTTTAAATTGCTCTCAAAGGGAACCAGGAATCTGGTCCACACCATAGGGTATTCATCCGAAACCCTTCCTCTCAGCAACTGCTGGCAGGTATGGGTATGGCCGTCCGTCAAACCCGGCATCAGCAGTTTTCCGGTCCCATCCAGAATCTCTGATGGAGTGAACTGCTGCTCTATCTCACTGACGACACCGATTTTTTTGATCGTTGTCCGGTCTATTGCAACGCTGCAGCGTTCTGAAACGCTCATATCCGGCTTCAGAATTTGACAATTTCTTATCAAAATATCACATTTTTCCATATTTTTTCCTCCTAAACTGCTCCTGTTATTCTGAGCACAAGATCTGCCACAATTGCCGAGAAAATGAAGGTGCCTGTGATCACAAACAGAGTGATCACCACCAGTTTCCATCCCATTTTAGCGAAATCTTTTAAATCCTTACCCAGGGATATTCCTGCAAATGCTCCCAGCGCAGTTGCCGGAGCCATAAACGCCACTTGGTTTGTCACCTGAATGATGATATCCTTTACCGGTGATAGCGGACAGGCCAGCAAAAGTCCTGTCAGGGAGACGTACATCATGGACGGAAGGTAGATAAAGCGGCTCATGAACTTGCTGAGGGTGAGGCCGAATAAGGCGATGGCGCACAGCACTAAAATTCCTGTAATCGAATCAACCAATGGCATTTTGTAGCCGATTACATTGGTCAGGATCATGATAACCGACACCATACACAGAAGGCCCAGCTGTTGAAGAAAATATTTTCTTACCATTTAATTTCCCTCCCTGTTCATTTTTTTGCTTATTTTCGGTTCCAGAAATGCGTACAGTTTTCTTGTAACGGGCAGCCCGATAAAGGTTCCCATATAGATTCCCGTAATACCGGTCAGCATATCGCTGGCTCCTCCCAGTATCATGATATCCTCCGCATACTGAGGATAAACTTCTCCCAGCGTACCGGCGGCGGCCGTCATCATGGAGCCGCTTCCCACACCGCTTGCCATCCCCAATGCCAGCGGGTGAAGCAGCCCCCAGGAGGCCACGATGCTGGCTAAAATACTGATAAAAACAGTTCCAATTACGGAACCCACAATATAAACTGCAAACGTACCTCTGGTTTCCGCCGCATCCGGCCCGCAGATATCAGTGGTAAGCCCCAGATTGGAATCCCGGTTAATGGAATAGCAAGCACCGATAGCTTCCTTTTTCAGCCCCAGAAACAGCGCAAGAGGAAGGGAAATGAATATGGTTCCCAGGTTTCCGAATTCCTGTAAAATGAGGGCCGGCCCCACAGCGACCAGTTTAGCCAGGTTGGCTCCTGCTGAAACTCCCATCTTCGCCATAAATGGAGCCAAAGCCACCAGCACCAGACTCCCCCCGAGTTTTGATTCCGGCATTTTAAAAAGCCTGAATGCATCCGGCCCCAGCATCCCACCTATAATTGTTGCAAATACCATTGGAAATAACGTCAGCGTGCCGATTCCCACATTGAATTTAATCGTACCGATGGAATCACAGATTACAGCGATAACGACTGCCGCAACATAAACTTTCCAGTATTTCCGGACTACGGTTTTTAACTTTTCCATACTGCCACTCCTTTTCTTTTTTATAATGTTAGAATAGCACAGATCTGTATTTTATCGAATCCACCAAAAAACGATAGATATCTATCGTTTTTTACGATAAATACCTACCGTTTTGTTTCAATTTGACGAATCAGCCCAATGAACTGTTCCGCAGCATCTGTCAGCACAAATTTATTCTTAACAATCCAGCCCACTTCCAGCTTTATTCCATCATGGATCGGTATGGATAATATGTCTTTATAATATGCGTCGGCGGAATGATAACCGCTTCCCACCACGAATCCGTCCGCCCACCTCATCAGGGAATAGGCCGCTGCCCTGTCCGATACGGCTATCACCTTTTTCAGACGGAGATACGGGACGATCATCTCCGTATAAGCCGGATTTGCATCCGCCGCCCTGTCATATGTAATGAAAGGGTATTTCATAAGTTCTTCCACATGAATGCTTTCACTGCCGGCAAGAGGATGTTTTTCACTGATGTAAACATGGGCCCTTTTATAGGAGATATGGTTGAAGATCAGGTTTCTGTTGCGCAGCTCCTGAACCATTCTGCCCTTGCTCTCTTCAGCAAAAAAAATGATTCCAATGTCGTCCATGCCTTTTTCCACCCGTTCCAGGACCTCGGACGTTTTACATTCATTAAAACCGAATTTATATTCTTCCGCATCCATGGATCTCACCACGGAGATAAAGGAATCCATACCGCAGATATGATGCTGGGTGGAAACAGAGAACCCCTGCCTGTGATAGGTTTTTCCGGCATACTTTTCTTCCAGAAAGTCCAGTCTCCGCAGCACGCCTTTGAATTCGATCAGCAGCTCTTCCCCTTCTTTTGTCAGCCATACCCCTTTTGTGTCCCGCAGAAATGCGGTGATACCATAGAAAGACTCCACCTCTTTAACGGCGCTGGACACGCTTGACTGGGCCGTATACAGGCGTTTGGCCGCCTCGCTGATGGAACCGGATTCCGCCACCGTAATAAAATACTTCATCTGCTGTAATGTCATTATTCTCCCCCGCTTTATTTCCCCGCTTTAAGGCCCTCAATCAAAACACGTTCCAACAGTTCCATCTCCCTTTCGCTGAGACAGTGATTCAGGCTTCCATCTTCCATTCCCTTTCTGCACTCTTTAAAATCCATCCACATCACCGACTCCACTTCTTCCTTTTGTAGGCGCAGCTCATTGATATCCACCGGCTTTCTATACAGGTAGACTTGGCCGATTTCATGATTGATAAATGGCTTTCCATAAAATTCGGCCTCATCTTTTCCGGAATAGGTTCCAATGTATTCCAAATCCTCTTCCATGGCTGTAATTCCCAATTCTTCCTTTAATTCCCTTAAAGCGGATTCCATGTATCCGCTTCCCGCCGGCACATGGCCGGCCGAAGAGATGTCGTAACAGCCAGGAAATGCGTCCTTTCCGGCACTGCGCTTCTGAAGCAGGATATCATAACCGCTTTTTGTATTTGGCCTTACCAGCCAGATATGGGATGTGGCATGGGGAGTGCCGTCCATGTGCATCAGAAAACGCGCCCTCACCCGCCCGGTCTTATCACCCGTCTCATCCAGTTCTTCCAAAAGTTCCAGTTCTTTCCCGTCCAGTCCGGCTTCCAAAAGCCTGTCCCCCTCATATCTCAGCTTTAATGAGAAAAACGGCGCCTCTTCCTTCAGCAGCTGAAAGAATATCTTATCCCCCTCCCAGAGGTTTAAAGATAACACGTCTTCCTTCTTCACCCATTCCAGGGTCCCTTCCGGGCAGGATG
>JAGZXV010000033.1 GCA_018378255.1 Clostridiaceae bacterium
TGGTCCACGCCCAGTCTCTTTGTCAGAGTCTCAATGGTCATAGGCAGACATCCAACGCTGGAACGGGAAGTAAATGCCATCAGCATGGTTGCAAATGATTTCTTCATATAAGTAACCGGATTCAATCCGTGTACGGCCAGCAGAATCAGCTGGATAATAAACTGAACCACAACTGCCAGATAAAGCGCAATGATGAATTTACCAACTTCGAGGATTGAGGAAAGGCCTCTCTGAGCGATTGTGTTTGCAAGCAGCGCCATAACAGCCCATGGCATATAGTCCAGGATTAAAAGGGCCATATTGATCATAGCTTTGTGAGCTGCGTTAATTCCGTCGTATAAAGGTTTTGCGGCTTCCGGGCTCTCATAATTGATCCACCATACTGCCAGACCAAAGAATGCGGCAAAGATAACCAGTCCGATGATGTTGCTGTCAACCATAGCTCCTACGATATTGGAAGGAATCAGGTTTTTCAGAGTGGTCGCCACCGATGTGATCGCTTTAGCTTCTGCTGTTCCGTCTGTCACGATTGCAGAGCCTTTGCCTACGCCCAGTAAAAGGCCCACGCAGATACCGATAACGGAAGAAACCGCAACCATACCCATGGTAACAAAGATCGTCTTCTTAACCAGGGCGCCCATAGAGCTTCCCTGCTGCATGTTGATAATAACCTGCATAATGGAAACCATAACAAGAGGCACAACGATCATCTTGATCAGGTTGATATATCCGTTTCCGAATAAACCGAACCATGTGGTCGTTTCTTTAACAAATGTCACTTCCATCGGAGCGTCCGGGAAACCGCCTACGAACTGCATAGCCAGTCCGAGAAGAAGGCCAAGACCGGTACCGATCATAACAACAACTGCAAAATCCATATGTTTCTTATGGTATAAAACATGAATCAGATAAAATAACCCCGCCAAAATTGCAAGAAATACGATCGTCTTAATATCGCTGATCATCAGAAACTCTTGTAAAAATACATTTTCCATCTCCATACTCTCCTAATCATTTGTACTATGCTTCGTCTACATTAACACGGTCAATCATAATATTCAATATCTCCGTATCTGTAATTTTCATACCAACACGGCCGATGTACCCCATGCTCTTTATGGTTCCCTCAACATCGTCCTGTACGATTCCTTCGCCCGGCTGGAAGCAATGATGCTTGCTGGCCATATAATGAGCCAGAATCGCGGCTTCCACTGCGGATGCGATCTTAGCCGCGCAGGAGGATTTCGCCCCGTCGCACACAATTCCGCCCACATTGCCGATGGTATTCGTTATGGTAAGCCCTACTTCTTCTTCACTGCCTCCATAGAGATATGTAATCGCCGCGCCTGCCCCACAGGCCGCGCTCACAGCTCCGCAGTATGCGGAAAGACTTCCGATATATTTCTTCTGGTGGATAGCGATCAGATTGCTCACTACCAGAGCCCGGTATAATTTTTCTTCTGAAGCATTCACCTCTTTGGCAAATTCAATGACCGGAAGGGACACGGTCATGCCCTGGTTTCCGCTTCCTGAATTGATGACAACAGGAAGAGAACAGCCGCCCATCCTGGCATCGGAACCTGCCGCTGCCCTGGCTCTGGCCCTGACTCTCACATCATCCCCATAAACATCCAGAAGGGTCCGTCCCACTTCAGCCCCATAATGGTTCTTCATTCCTTCATCTGAAATGGCGGAATTCAGCGCAATCTGGTTGCCGATGGCTTCACGGATATCATCGATCTTCACTTCATCCGCAAAAATCAGGATATCTTTTACGTTGAGAAGGGATTTGTCCACATAATCCGGTGATTCCTCGCTGACTTTATGCTCAAATAATATCTCACCGTCTTTTACAATCTTGGTAATCAGTGTGTGGCGGTTGATGATGGTAACTTCCGCAAAGTGTTCCCCCTTCATTACCTTCGCCACGATGTACAGGTTTTCCACGTCTTCCTGCAGGTTACACTGGCAGAACCCCTCTCCAACCAATTGTTTGGTCTTATCAATGTCTTCCTGTGTAATCTCCTCCAGGACTTCCAGTTCCCTGTCAGCATCACCGCCTACAATCCCCAGGGTTGCCGCCACGTCGATACCGCGCAGACCCCCGGAATTCGGTACGGTCACGCCCATTACGTTTTTGATAATGTTTCCGCTGCAGCGCATCTCCACACGCTCCGGAAATGTTCCCAAAGTAGCACGGGCTTTTGCAGCCGCATAAGCAATCGCTATCGGCTCCGTACAACCTAGTGCAGGAACAAGCTCATTATTCAAAATTTTTACATAATTTTGATACAGGCTTTGATCCATATCGCTCCTCCTTGTTGGTAATATTACTAATCTTGTTATTAATAATACCATTGATATTATCAGTTGTCAACAATATAACGCAATTTTTTCTCAATAAGATTTCTGATAAATTACGGTTTTATTTTTCCCCGTTCCGTCTCTCAAAAAACCGGCTGGTTCATGAGTTTAAAACGGAAAATGAGGAGTTTCCAGGCGGTTTTAAAAAAAGAAAAGGCGCAAAAGCCGTTCCGCTTTTCCGCCTGATCAACACAAAATCCACCTCTATATCCGTTTCTATGAAAAACACTTGACTCCATCCGTAAGCGCCGGTTTTTCAGCTCCCGGCAATGCCGCTCTCTCCCCATCCCCAGTCTTTACTGCAGAATTATTTAATTCCAATACCTGATTCTGAACAGCTTCCAGCATACCTGTGGTGATCTGCCCAGTCTGTTCAATAATGCGCTCCTTACTCTGCAAAAATCCATCAATGATCTGTGACTGTCTTTTGGAAACAGCCTCAATCTGCATGGTATAATGTTTCGCCTGCAGCGCCATATCCTCTTCAATCCTCTTCATATAGATTTTATGGGACGGCGAACCTTCCTCATACTTTTCTAAAATTGAAAGCAGTTCCGGCAGTTTCTCCGTATTATAGCGGTCGTCGTCCTCCTGAATTTTAGTTCCCAATTCATCATAAAAGGTTTCAATGTCCTTGATGATCTGTAAAGATCCTTTTTCTATGATCAGCAGCCGTTTTTCCGCTACCTCATTCAGCTTTTCCTGCAGCGCAATAATTGTCTGGGCCATCACCGTCAGGCCCTGGGCCTTTGCCTGCTCTAACGCGATGCGGCTTTCCGTCTCAAACTGCAGCAGATCCATTCTCGCCTGCTTCATCAGTTCAATGCGGTCACTTTCCATATGCGCCAGCCGGATTTTCGTATCGCTTTCAATCTCCGCTATTTTTACCTTGTCCGGCTCATATGTCGATACTGAGCGGCTGCCTCCTGAACTTCCGCCGCCAAAAAAGTTCTTAATTGCACTTCCGATTTTCCCTAAGAACCCCAAATCTTTATCCTCCTCATTTGGTAATCTGCCTGACAGCACCCGTTCCACCTGGTTGCTCCTGAAACGGCCTAATGTACATACATTTGCAAAATGTTCACAATTATTAAACGCTAAGTGATACCCCTTGTCACCAAGACACGCTCTCGCATATACGACAATCTGTTCCGGGGAGTATAAATCACTAAATTCATCCGCTGTATACTCCTTAACTTCAAGCGTGCCTCCCTTTAGGAAATAATCCAGATCCGACCTTATCACTTCCGGTTTTGACCAGTCCAGAATGCTGTCGTCTTCTGTCCCGGTAAAATGGATGACCTCATCATCCGACACATAAACCCCATGATGGGCATACAGGCCTCCGGCGCGCATAACGCGGATATGGTCGCCCATTTCGGGTTTGCGTCTCGCCCATATCTCAGCTTCTGAAAAATCGACATTGATCACAGGCATTTTGACTATGAAGCTGTCCATAAACTCCCTCCATTACTTCATCAGATCCTTGCGCATCTTATAAATTAAAGAATTATACTGTTTTTCCCTGTCAGCCTTTTCCATCCCATATGCCTTCGCATCCGCTAAATAAACATCGTAATTTTTCTGTTTTAACGCTGCAAACTCCCCTAAAACGGCCTTGGAAATCTTCTGTAAATCATGATCAGCCACAAATCCAAGTATTTCATTAATCTGAATATCGAGCAGGCTGCTGCTCCAGTTCAATAGGAATATCCGGTCCTCAGTATTTTTACACTCGAAAATAATATCCTGCAGATTCGATTGCAATTCAGCCGCATAACGGTACAGGCTTCCTTCTGTCTCAAATTTATCCTGCAACTCCCCACCGCTCTGAAATGCATATTTCTGGTAAATGCCCTTGCGTTCCTCTAAATAGAATTTGTCCACTGCATCCCTATAGTTTTTTAAAACCAGAAGGACTTTTTCAACAATTTCACAGGCGCCTTCTTTACCAGAGTCTCCGGCACAGGCGATGTCACCCTTTAATCCCCGTTCAATCATCGGCTGAACCTTCCGTTCCACCGCAAACCGAAGCTGCTGCCAGCCGGAGTACCACTGAAGCCATAATTCCTCTTCAATTCCGTCTTCCTCACAAACCTTCTTAAAGTCTTCCCTGTAAACGGTTTTGAAAATCCGGTAATCCTCAGACCATGTTTCCCATATGTCAACTGCGCTCATCACAAACTGGTGATGGGATTCAAAATATTCAATCTTTTCCAATGCGTTGCGGATCATCTTGGCCGTATTTTCAGCAATAAAAAGAAATCCCGCTCTCTCTTCCCGCTCCAGTACCGCCAGTTCATGAATTGCGTCGTCTCCATTATCGATTTCATCAATGCGGTTTTCCAGTTCATCCGCCTGTTTTTTTACGGCCAGAATCTTGGATTTCACGCGGTTCATTCCCAGTGAAAGCTTCTTCCTGAAAAATGTCTGGCGCTCTTCCAGCAAAGAATTTTCGCTGTCGGTCAGATTTCCATTGGGTTCATATTTTTTGGACAGTTTTAAACCGATCAGATTGAAGTCACTTATGACGGCCTCTTTTTCATGTTCATATGTATCCAGCTTTTCCATCAACTCATCTGTCCACCGCTGAACCGCCTGATAATATTGAATGACGGAGTGGTCAATGGCCTTTAAATCGTATTTCTCCAAAAGCAGAGTGTAATCGAAGGCCGAGGAAAGCAGGCTGACCGTCTGAAGGCTGTCGATCCGGGTCTGCACTTCCTCCAGTTGTCTTAAAAGCATTGGTTTTTCAAAATAAATTTTATGGTATAACTGTGTAATTTCATCATCATTGAAAACAGGCCATAATTCATTTTGAACAAATAGATCCAGGGTGAATTGCAGGCGTTCTTTTTCAGAAAAGACGGAATTATTCACCGATACATTTTTTTCATAATCAGATCCCTTAACCAGAACGCTGGAACAGGGCAGAATGGAGGCATCTCTTGATGTAGATATGTCGCTCAGAGCCCCGTCGTCATCCAGGTCTTTTGAGCATTTTATTCCATTATGATCTACTGCCCAATAATCAATCTCTTTGATTCTCGCATTACAACTATTTGAAAAAGGAAAATCTTTAGCAGATGCCATATTCCATAATTCATAGCAGTCAGGCATTCCAAAACCGGTTATTCCGTCAAAATTAAATCCTGATATCACCTTGTTAACATCAGAAAGCGGGTATGGAGACGTCAGATTATTCTTTCTGTAAGGAAAGTAATCTAAATTTGCCCACAACAGTCCTGTACTCTTATCCATCAGCACTTTTGGCTTATTTTTAAAATAAAACCATTTCTGATTTTTTATGGCGTCCAGAATCCGGTCAATCCCAGTCCCGGACAATTTACTGATCTCAGAATTTATCATGGATAACCGATGGTCTAATTCCGCCAGCTTCCTGATCAAGTCTGAGCGCTGCGCCGCCAGTTTGACCTGCTCCAAATTCAGTTCCTGCACCTTTGAAGCGTTATGTTCGTTTTCAATCCCTTCGCAATTTTCTTCAATCCCACGGATTTTTCGAAGCAGTTCATCACGCTGTGATGTTAAAATACTTAATTCGGACATCATTTATCCCCCATCCCCTATTTTGGAGCCTCTTTTTTTGTAAAATGAAAAAAACATCACCACTTGCGGCAATGCTTCTATAAACTTGCAGCTGGCTGCCATTTTAAAGGCCCTATAGTTTTGCGTCATAGCCTTTCGGCTATTTTGCCATATTATTACTATACAGTATATTATTTGCTGCAAAATTTGTCAATCTTTCTGGTTTCCCAGCTTATTCCCGAGGCTTAAATAAAAAATCAAGGAAAACAATGCTTGTGGGAACCGGAGATGTTCCATGGATAATGGATTCTTACCCCAAAAATGGTTTCCGGATTTCCCACAGGATTAAAAACTTTTTTACAGACAACTGCGATCATCCGATGTATGACGGCGGCGTCCAGCTGGCAGACACGGTCTATTTAAGGCTTTATTATCTTATCGCACATTTCCATAGCTTCTGCGATCGTATACATATTAGTCACTTCGCCCACCAGCAGTTTTTCCGATAAACCATAATAATTCAAACAGGTTCCGCAGGATAATATCTCAACGCCCTGGGCTTCCATGGATTTTAAATCCTCTATGGAATCAGATCCTTCCGTAGTCAGCGTCACTCCGCCGTTATAGAAGATCACTTTAGACGGCAGACAGTCCAACTGACTGACCGCATAGAGGAATCCCTTCATAAGAACCCTGCCCAGTTCCTCATTTCCTGTGCCCATCGTGGCGGAATCGATGACTACGACCGTATTCTTCCTGGAATCAGGATAGCAGACCGGCATCCCAGGGTGCTCCAATGCGCCGCTGGTATCCGGCGGAACCGCTCCATTTCCTCCCTGAATTGTCACTACAAAATGTTTATCTCCAACCTTTTTTGACGAGCAGTCATAATCCTGGTTCTTCGCCATCTTTGTCAGGTTTTGTACGGCGATTTCATTATCCACCTGAACCCTGATCATATCCCCTGTCCCGGCCTGGTCTAAAGCCTTTTTGGCCTTGACCACAGGAATGGGGCACTGGTCGCCCATTGCATTTACATCAATAATTTTTGTCATCAGTTGATGTCCTTTCTATATGCATAAAATAAATATAACTTAACAGAGCGACAAGACAGCCGTCTGCTTCTTGATCCCTTTCATTATATCAATTGAATTTCCTGCATAGTTCACAACATCGCTGCACAATCCCGTATATTCCTCCAGCGTTCCGATCACCGGATAACCAAATGCTTCACTGCGGTAATGCATCGGTACGGTCACAGCCGCATCCAGCAGATCTGCTATCTCCTTTGCCTTCGCCGCGTCTATCGTATAAAAGCCGCCCACCGGAATCAAAAGCACATCCGGCTTTCCTATCTGTTTAATCTGGTCTGCCGTCAGGTCACAGCCTAAATCGCCCATATGTACCAGCCGGATTCCATTGTGATCCAGGATATGAATGCGGTTTTTCCCCCGCAGTTCGCCCTGTTTATCATCATGATAGGTATCAATCCAGGAAATCGTCCAGGGATTTTCACCGGTCCACGGCTCTGTCTCCACACCTGCGGTAAAGTTGTGATCTCCATGGCCGTGGCTGCAAAGAGCCTGATTGGCCGTAACACGGAGTTCACAAAGTCCGGGCACATTATGATCTTCATAAGGATCTATCACAATTGAATATCCGTTTGCCTCTGCTTTAAAACACGAATGTCCATACCAGGTAACTGTTATCTTATCTGCCATCCTAATACCTCCATTTCTGAGCTGTGGTTTTTCTGCACATCCTTATTATAAAGGATATTTGATGGAAAAACAATGGTTCAATGGACCGCTACCTCTGCCCAGATTTAAATCAGTACCCAGAGCCTCAGACAAATACCGCTTCGCCCGTTCCACGCTGTCCTCCATCGTCAAACCCTCGGCCAGCCCGCAGGCAATGGCTGAGGACAGAGTGCATCCGGTGCCGTGTGTATTGGAATTATCAATCCGTCTGCCGTAAAACCAGGTTGCCAGCCCATCCCTGTAAAGAACATCGTTGGCATCGTTCAGCTGATGCCCTCCCTTTATCAATACGGCCGTGTGATACCGCTGCGCCAGAAGGCAGGCCATTTCTTCCATATCTTCGGCCAGCTTGATTTCGCCCCCGGAAAGCAGCTGCGCCTCGGGTATATTGGGGGTTATGAGATCCGCCAGAGGGAGAAGTTCTTCCATCAGGGCATTTAATGCGTCCTCCTCCAGCAAACGGCTTCCGCTGGTGGAAACCATAACCGGGTCCAGGACAATATTTTCTGCCCGGTACTGCGAAAGCTTTCTCCCGATCACCTGAATCAGCTCTTTTTTCGAAACCATACCGATCTTAACCGCATCCGGCCGTATATCCGTAAAAATACAGTCCAGCTGGTTTTCCAAAAATTCCGGCGTGCTGTCTAAAATCCCATACACTCCCGTAGTATTTTGGGCCGTCAAAGCCGTAATCGCACTCATCCCATATACCCCCAGGGATGTCATCGTCTTCAAATCCGCCTGTATCCCCGCTCCGCCGCTGCAGTCGGAACCGGCAATTGTTAAAACTGTCTTCATATAACCCCTCCATTTTGCCGCCTGATGTCCGGAATTCTGACCGGATCAGCCTTCACATATTCCTGTTACAATTTTTATCTTTTCAAGCAGATCAAGGGATGCCTGCCTTATGTCACCGGAAGCAAAAATTCCGGAAACAACCGCTGCCCCGGCGATCCCGCTGCCTCTCAGTTTCAGGATATTATCTCCTGAAATGCCGCCGATGGCCACAATGGGGATGGAAACAGCTCCGGCAATCTCTCCCAGCCGTTCAATCGTCATTGGAACCGCATCTTTTTTCGTCTTTGATCCGAAAACGGCTCCAACTCCCAGATAATCCGCCCCGTTTTTTTCCGCGAGAACAGCCTGTTCCACAGTTTTTGCCGTAACTCCCAGGATTTTATCCGGGCCGATCAGCCTGCGGGCCTTTCCCGCTTCTACATCACTCTGTCCCACATGAACGCCGTCCGCATCACAGGCTGAAGCGATTTCAATGTTATCATTGATCATTAGAGGCACATGATACTTCCTTGTCAGCTCCCTCATTTTCACCGCTTCTTCCAAAAATTCCTGAGTTCCCATATTCTTTTCCCTGAGCTGTACCATAGTGACGCCCGCTTTTAACGCCTCTTCCACCTGCTGTTCCAATGTTAGTTTCCCTGTCCATGCGCGGTCGGTCACCGCATATAAAAGAAGCATTGACTTATCGAATTTCAATTTCAGCACCTCCCTTCAGCCCTTCATCCGTCAGACAGCTCACAGCATCGATCAAATACATCCGGAAACTTCCGGTGCCTGCCCCGGCTCTGGCCGTTTTTTTCGCAGCTATTTCACCGCATAAGCCCTCTGCCGCAATAGCCAGCGCCGTCAGTTCTGCGGCTGAATCCCCATTTTCACCGGAAGCGCAGAACGCGGCAATGATCCCGTCCAGCATACATCCGCTTCCCGTAATCCGGCCCATATAAGGATCGCCGTTTCTGATGATAAAAGACCGGCTTCCATCCGTAACAATATCCACCGCCCCTGTTATGGCTGCAACTGCCCCAGTTTTCCTGCTCAGCTGTTTTCCCAAATCCAGAAAATAATCCAGGTTTTCTTCCTGCAGCCTATCCCTTTTATCGGCATCCACTCCTCCGGTGCTTGCCAAGCCGCAAACCAGTGCCTTTATTTCAGACGCATTTCCCCGTATCACGCGACAGGGGAATTCATTCAGGATTCTTAAGGCAGCCTGTGTCCTGAAACTTGCGGCTCCTGCCCCTACCGGGTCAAAGACCACCGGAAGGCCCAGATTACCGGCCTTTTTTCCGGCCTTTATCATGGATTCCAGCTTATTTTCATTCAGGGTTCCGATATTGATCATCAGCCCCCGGCTGATTCCCACTATATCCTCTACCTCCATAATTCCATCCGCCATAATGGGGGACCCGCCGATGGCCAGCAGCATATTCGCCACATCATTTGCGGTTACATAATTGGTGATGCAGTGAATGAGCGGTTTTTTTTGGCGGATATTTGATATGATTTGTGTGTGGGCCTGTATACTCATACGTCTTTTCTCTCCTTTTAGTTCTCCGCCAGCATATGGTTCAGATAAGCAAATGCCCCCGATTTATAAAGCGCCCCTACCAATACCGCCGCTATCGCCGTTCCGCAAAGCGTGCTCATCAAAAATGGCAGCACATAGGCAAAAACAGCCGCCTCTTTTCCCATGATCAGGGTCGCAACCGGATAGCAGAGCATTCCGCCCAAAATCCCGGTTCCGAATACTTCGCCGATGTATGCCATAACCAGCTTATTGCTGTATTTAAACATCACAGCTCCCAGCCAAGCGCCTATCATACTTCCAGGAAATGCCAGCAGACTGCCGGTTCCCATGAGGTTGCGGATTAGAGAGGTGACAAATGCCATGGAAACGCCGTATACAGGGCCTAAAAATATTCCGGCAATCACATTCACCATATGCTGGATTGGAAAGCATTTGGATGCTCCGATCGGGATGGAAAAGCTGGATAGAGATACAGCCGCCGCTGCCAGCATACCGCTCACTACAATTTTCTTTACATTCACTTTCATAGTCTTTTTCGCTCCTTTTTTTACATGACTGACCTGAGGTTTTAAAGTAAAACGTGAAGGCTTTTTTAAAAAAGCCTTCACGCTTGACTTTAAAAAAAAGAAAATTAAGCCGTCAGCCTTCCTCACTCATCATAAATACTAACAATTTCCCCGTCCAAAATCCTGTTCATATTCTTTACCGCGCAGAAATTCCCGCACATGGAACAGGTATCTTCCTTCTCAGGCTTTGCAGACGCCCTGTAGCTTCTGGCCTTATCCGGATCAACAGCCAGCTCAAACATTCCTTCCCAGTCCAGGTCCTTTCTGGCGGTGCTCATCCTGTAATCCCAGTCCTTTGCCCCTTTCACCCCTTTGGCAATATCCGCCGCGTGGGCCGCTATTTTGCACGCTATAATCCCTTCTTTTACATCCTGTTCATCCGGAAGCCGCAGATGTTCGGCGGGAGTAACATAACAGAGGAAAGAGGCGCCGGCCGCAGCCGCAGCCGCTCCGCCGATGGCAGCCGTAATATGGTCATATCCCGGCGCGATATCCGTCACCAGCGGCCCCAATACATAGAACGGCGCGCCCTTGCAGATGGTCTGCTGGATCTTCATATTGGCCTCAATCTGGTTGAGCGGCATGTGTCCCGGCCCTTCGATAATTACCTGTACATCCTTCTCCCACGCCCTCCTGGTAAGCTCTCCCAAAGTGACCAGTTCTTCGATCTGGGATATGTCCGTGGCATCCTCAATGCATCCCGGCCTGCAGGCGTCGCCCAAACTCAGCGTCACATCATATTCCCGGCAGATATCCAGAATCCTGTCATAATGTTCATAAAACGGATTTTCCTGACCTGTCATCTCCATCCACGCAAAAATGATGGAGCCGCCCCGGGAAACAATATTAGTCAGCCTCTTATTCTCCTTAAACCTCTGTGCAGTGCTCTTGTTAATGCCTACATGAATAGTCTGAAAATCCACCCCATCCTCTGCATGCATTTCCACGATCTTAATCCATTCTTCCGATGTGATCTCTTTCAGCGGTTTGTGGTAATATACCACTGCGTCATAGATCGGCACCGTACCGATCATCGCCGGGCATTCCGCTGTCAGTTTCCGTCTGAATGCCTGAGTGTCTCCAAAAGAACTGAGATCCATAATGGATTCGGCTCCCATGGAAACCGCATCCTGAACCTTTCTCAACTCCATATCCAGATCCCTGCAGTCCCTGGAGGTTCCCAGATTTACGTTAATCTTGGTTTTCAGCATGGAGCCGATTCCATTTGGCTCTAAACACCTATGTAACTTGTTGGCCGGAATCACCACCTTCCCCTCCCCAACCAGTTTCATCAGTTCCTGAGGATCATACTGCTCCTTTTTGGCTGCCGCCAGCATTTCCTTCGTTAAAATGCCCTTTCTGGCCGCATCCATCTGCGTTGTGTAATTCATATCATCTCTCCTTTGCTTCTGTCTGGGGTCTGCGCATTCTCCTTTTCTCCACGTTTCGTTCCATAGGCCCGATTCTCTCCTTACAAGGCGCAAAAAAAGCCTGCGCCACGCACGGCACAGGCTTCTATCTCCATCCTCATCCAAATCCGGAATTTACGATAAATCACTATTTCCCTACGTTGGCATTACCCAAATCAGGTTATATAGGTCGAAGTTGATTACTTCCTCTCAGCCCGCTCACGAGCTCCCTGTTTATGTCAGTAAGTGTAGCACCGGACATCCTTTCTGTCAAGATTAATTATGGCCGGTTATTTGTCCAGATACATATCCTTTATCAGACGGACCACTTCATCTTCCCCCAGCATGCTCACATTGAATAGGGCCTGGTGGGATTCGATGCTGCCCCAGTTATTGTCCGTATAAGTTTCGTAGTAATATTTCCTCTTACGGTCCACCTTTTTAATGGAATCAAGGGCATCCCGCTCTGAAAGCTCATACCGTTCCATAATCCGTTTTTTCCGGTCTTCTCTGGATGCGCAGATAAATACATTGATACAGCCCGCATGGTCGCGGAGCACATAATCGGCGCAGCGGCCGATGATCACACAGTCTTCTTTCAGCGCCAGCTTCATGATGATCTGGCTCTGAATCAGAAACATGTTGTCATTCAGCGGCAGCCCGTAATCCATGGCCGATTCCGTATAGCTTGGAGACTTGTGAAGGGAAAAGAAACGGCTGACCGCACTTTCATCCACCCGCTCCAGATCGTATTCATCCACCCCCATCTCCTTGGATGCCATCTCGATCAGCGCCCGGTCATAGCATGGGATTCCCAATTCCCTGGCAACCCGTTCTCCAATACACCGTCCCCCGCTGCCAAACTGCCTTCCAATCGTTATAATTCTAGTTCCCATATACACTTCCCCTTTCTTGCGGCCTTTTTTGCATCTGTAATCAAACCGGCAAAATTCCTATACCAGATTGAGCAGCATACAAGCCAGTTGAAAATATATAATCAGGCTGAATGCATCCACAATCGTTGTGATGAGAGGCGCCGCCATAATGGCCGGATCCATCTTTACCACCTTCGCTGCGATAGGCAGCATACATCCGATTGTTTTTGCCAGCACAACCGTACCGAATAAGCTGAGAACAACGGTAAGACACAGCATCTCATTGCCCGGAAACATGATCACCAGACGGATATAGTTCACCAGACCAAGAATCACGCCTACAACCACCCCAACCCGCAGTTCCTTCCACAATACCTTAAGGATATCCGTGACCTCTATCTCACCTACGGCCATACCGCGGATGATCAGAGTACTGCTCTGGCTTCCCGCATTGCCCCCTGTATCCGTCAGCATGGGGATAAATGTAACCAGCAGAGGGATGACGGTAAATGCATTTTCATATTTTGCCAGGATTCCCCCTGTAACCATGCTGCTCACCATGAGGATTAAAAGCCACACAATCCTGTTTTTCGCCAGTTGGAACACCCCGGTTTTCAAATAGGGCTTCTCACTGGGCGCCATAGCCGCCATTTTTTCAAAGTCCTCGGTGGCCTCCTGTTCCATAACATCCACAATATCGTCAACGGTTATAATTCCCACCAGACGGTTTTCCTGATCCACAACCGGAAGGCTCAAAAGATCGTACCTCTGGAAACTGTCCATCACGTCTTCCTGGTCGTCTGTGGTAACCGCTTTTATCACATGAGTATCCATGATATCCCGGATCACCGTATCATAGGGATTCATCAAAAGATCCTTCACCGTCACCACACCTTCCAGAAGCCGTTTGGCATCCATGACATAGCAGGTATAAATGGTTTCTTTGTCCACCCCATGTCTGCGGATATAAGCAAATGCCTCCTCCACAGTCATGGTCTGCTTTAATCCCACATATTCGGCAGTCATAATGCTGCCCGCGCTGTTTTCCGGATAGTTTAAAAACTGATTGATCAGGTTTCTGGTCTCCGGGGTCGCGATCTTCAGCACGCGCTTCACCACGCTGGCCGGAAGTTCCTCAAGCATATCCACCGCATCGTCCACATACAGATCTTCAATAATCGCTCCCAGCTCATAATCTCCAATGCTGTTGATAATATGCTGCTGCGTCTCCGGCGCCAGGCAGGCAAATACATCACTGCTCAGCTCCTTGGAGAGCATGCGGAAAACCACAACCTTTTTTTCTGAATCCAATTCCTCAATAAAATCGGCGATATCCGCCTCGTTCATCTCATTTAAAATCTCTTTCAGCCTCCGAAACTGGCGTTCCTCCACCAGCCTCAAAAGCTCATCCATATCAAAAATTTCCTGCATAATGATCTCCTTTCAACTCCATCTTTTTATGTAGATACTCCATCGATATCGGTTGAAAGCAAGACAAAAAAGCAGCCACGGCTGACGTATTCCTATCGGAAAGCAGTCCATGGCTGTCATAAGCATTACAATTCCGGCAATGCAGAGCAGAAGTCAGTCCCATAAGGTTCAGGTTCCGGCTCCGGCGTCCACATTGCCATCCGCCCATGATAATTGCTGTCTGCCTTCTTACTGTGACTTCGACCTTCCACTCTGCTTCACATCCTTTCCGCTTTTATACCTTCAGCATATCAGCTTTCCAAGCTGAACGCAACCCAAAAATAGCAACTTTACATTTGATCCGCCCGGTCTTTCACATTCTTCTTGAAATTAATCACTTCATGGTCATAGGTGGACTGCATATATTGGGATTTTATCATGAAATCTGCAGTAGCCTTGTTGATGGCCATGGGAATGTCATAAACCTGGGCAATTCTCATGAGCGCCTTCACATCCGGGTCATGGGGTTGGGCGGTCAGGGGATCGGAAAAGAATATTACAAAATCGATCACCCCTTCTACGATCTTTGCGCCGATCTGCTGGTCGCCGCCAAGAGGGCCGCTGTTATATCCCTTTACGGTCAGCCCCGTCTTCTCAGTGATCAGCCTGGCCGTTGTCCCGGTGCCGTAAAGCTTATGGTTTTTCAGGATTTCGCTGTGTTCTCTGCACCATTCGATCAGTTTTGGTTTCTCATTGTCATGGGCAATGAGGGCGATGTTTTTCTTTTCTTTAATGGTAAATGTAATGTAATCCGAATTCATAACACATCCTCCTTCTGTTATTTCTCATCCAGTTTTATCTTGGCAAATGCCGCTGCAAATGCATTGTTCACCGGCTCCTGGGCCTCTTTTTTCTGCTTATTCAGATACGCGGCCACATCCCGCTTTGTGACGCCTGCGCCTTCCTTTTTCCTCCGTTCCTGGAAAGAAGCCAGCTTTTCTTTATAACCGCAGCCGCACACAAAGATCTGTCCGTCCCCTTTTCCGCGAAGCTCCATCTTCTTATGGCAGTTCGGACATCTGGCGTTGCTGGTCCGTGCAACCGTTTCCCGGTAGCCGCATTCCCTGTCCTGGCAGACCAGCATTTCACTGTTTTTGCCCTTGACGGAAAGCATCCGTTTTCCACACTGGGGACATTTTGTATTGGTCAGATTATCGTGGCGGAAGGTTCCGTCTCCGGTCTTTATCTGTCCGATCAGTTCTGCCGAATAGCCGCGGATGTCCTTCATAAAGGTATCCCGTCTCAGACTTCCCTTGGCGATTTTGGAAAGCCGCATCTCCCAGTCCGCTGTCATCTCCGGCTTTTTTAAATCCTCTGGAACCAGTTCCAGAAGCTGCTTCGCCTTTCCAGTCAGACAGATGTCCTTACCTCTCTTTTCAAGCAGGAAACTGGAAAATAATTTTTCAATAATATCCGCCCTGGTGGCCACCGTACCGAGCCCGCCGGTTTCCCCTAACGTCTTTGCCATGGCCTTATCCTGGGTTTCCAAATAGGCGCTGGGATTTTCCATAGCCGACAGAAGGGTTGCTTCCGTAAATGGGGCCGGCGGCTTGGTTTTCCCTTCCGTCAAACGGATCTGGAGGCCGGATATCTTCTGCCCTTTTTTCAAATCGGGAAGCGTCTGGCTCTTTACCTCTTCTTCCTCCTCCTCGTCCTCTTCTTCCCCTTCATAGACCGCTTTCCAGCCCATGCTCTTCACAATCGCACCCCGGGCCGTAAAATCCTCCCCTCCGATTGTGCAGGTCAGAGTTGTCTGTTCATACTCATAAGCCGGATACAGAACAGCCAGAAAACGCCGCACCACCAGATCGTAAATCCGCCGCTCATCGATGGTCATATGATCGAGCTGCACGAACTGCTCCGTAGGGATGATCGCATGATGGTCGGTCACCTTGCTGTCATTGACAAAAGACGCTTTTGCACAAAAGGATGCCGACATTAATTTCCCGGCCAGTTTCCTGTAAGGTCCCACGCCGCAGGCGTCCAGCCTCTCCTTCAAAGTGGGAACAATATCACTGCTCAAATACCTGGAATCCGTTCTCGGATAGGTGAGCACCTTATGGTTTTCATAAAGGCGCTGCATGATGTTCAGCGTTTCTTTCGCCGAATAATTAAACCGCTTGCTGGCGTCCCTCTGAAGCTCAGTCAGGTCGTAGAGCATGGGTGCAAATGACTTTTTCGGCACCTTTTTGATCTCCGCCACAACTGCGCTCTCTCCCTGAAGAGAACGGAATAACGTTTCCATCCTCTCCTTATCAAAGGACCGGCTGCTTTTGGTCTTTTTGTCCTGCCAGGTCAAAGAAATGGCAGGATTTGCGCTTTTCGCCCCAATTCCATAATAGGGCTGAGGTTTAAATTCCCTGATCTGGGCTTCCCGCTTCGCGATCATAGCCAGAGTAGGCGTCTGCACACGTCCGCAGGACAGCTGGGCGTTGTATTTGCAGGTTAAGGCCCTGGTAGCGTTAATGCCGACCAGCCAGTCCGCTTCCGCCCTGCACATGGCAGCATCATACAGGCTTTCGTATTCCTTTCCGTCCTTCAGATGGGCGAATCCTTCCCGGATCGCCTTATCCGTGACCGAAGAAATCCAGAGCCGCTTTAAAGGCTTTTGGCTGCCCGCTTTTTTAAGTATCAGCCGGGCCACCAGTTCCCCTTCCCGCCCCGCATCCGTAGCGATGATGATCTGCCCCACATCTTTTCTGTGTATCTGGGTTTTTACCGCCTGATACTGTTTGCCGGTCTGCTTGATGACCTCCAGCTTAAAAACATCAGGGATCATAGGAAGGTGTTCCATCTTCCATTCTTTATATTTTTTATCATAATCTTCCGGATCGGCCAGAGTTACCAGATGGCCCAGCCCCCAGGTTACGATGTACTGGTTTCCTTCTATATATCCGTTCCCCTTCTGGCTGCATTTGAGCACCCGGGCAATATCCCGGGCCACGGAAGGTTTTTCTGCAATAATCAATGATTTCATGTAATTCCTCCTCACTATTCAGTCCATTCTACCATAGATTTCCTGAAATGTTAACCCTGCCACAGCAGCTTGCTCACCGTGGTTTCCGTGGAAAAGCCTGGGATCTGGTACAGTACCAGCAGGTCCGTCACCTCGTTTTCTTCCATAAATCCGTCAATTCCCATATTGAAATATCTCAGGTCCACCAAATAAACCGTATCGAAATGATTCGCCGCAAAAGGCGCAAAACTATGGGCGAAAGAATCCTTAACTATTAAAAGACTGCGCCCGGCAGGTTCTGCGGATTCCCTGTTTATGACTGTCAGCCCGTGATTTCCATCCAGATAAACCGCATACTTGTCTTTTCCCTCAAGAGCCTTTAAATTGTATAAGCTGTCGTATTCCTTTGGAAGCCCGTCGTAAGACACCTGATACTTTACTTCCACTCCGGGCAGAAAAAGCTGGATGCTGTCCGGCCGGGTTGGGACATTCACTTTAGAATATACGGTTCCTAAAAAATCCTCAGAAACAGTTTCCTCCGTAAACATCTTCCTTTTCCACGGCTCAATGCCCATGGATTCTGCCCATATCTCATATCCATAATATGCCCCTTGGGCCGTCCAGTGATGATCCGTCCTGTAATAAATGGATTCCCGGCTGTGTTCCTTCAGCTGTTCCAGAACCGGAACCATCATCTCTGTTTCCGCCCCGGTTTCAGCCAGCTTTTCCCGGATACGGCGAAGGACGTTTTCCTGGTCATATGGTGCCGCAAAGGCGGGAAGTTTATCCGTTAATACCTGGGATGCGGACGGAACCATCATGAGCCGCACATGTTCCGGTCCCAGCTTTTCCGCCATACGCGCGGCAAATGCGGCCGCCGCATCTATATTCTTATCCAGCTGAGGCCCTTCCAGGTCCTCCCGCTCAAACTTCTCAATCAGATATCCGTCCTTTGCCAGATAAACTCCGTTCACATCCTTTTTTAACTGGGCCTGTTCCGCCCTCACCTTAAGCCCTACCCAGCCGTCCCTCAAAGGAAACTGGTCTCCCAGATATGTTTCATACGCTGTTCCATAGCTTCCATTCACCAGAGTTTTTATTGAAAATTCCGGTTTCTTCTGCAAATACCGGTTCTCCGATTCAGAAAATCCCTTTTCCGGCCAGAAGGCGCCGGCCGCCGATATGCCGAACAAAAAGACCAGAAACACCCCTGTCACCACTCTGCTGCCGCTCTTTCTCATCTGATCCACCTCCCTTAAAAACGGAAATACAGGAATGGATTATACCCTGCATTCACCAGATAAGCCGTTGTCACCACTAAAACCGCCGCCGCAAACAGTGAGATTATCACCCCATTTTGCAGTGTCAGCCCTTCTTTCATCTCTTCCTCTTCCCTGATTCCAAATACTGTTTGGGCCAGTTTGCTCACATATCCTGAAGCCCCGGCCATACAGCATATCATAAGAGGCAGGTTGGAAAGAAAGAGGTACCATGTCCTGCCCGTAATTTCCATGGAAGCGCCGAAACCAAACAGCTCCCCAAGGAACCGGACGCCCTGCCCCATGTCCTCATGCACGAACAGCACCCAGCCCAGATATACCAGAATCATGGCATATCCATGGCGCAGCAAAGACGGCCACTTTTTTATGAAACGGCTCAAATACAGCTTTTCAATCAAAAGCAGCACGCCGAAATAGACGCCCCAGAGAAGATAGTTAAGCCCTGCTCCATGCCAGATTCCCGTCAGGGTCCAGACCGCCATAATATTGAAAATCTGTCTCATTTTCCCCTTTTTATTGCCGCCTAAAGGGATATACACGTATTCCTTAAACCAGGTTCCAAGAGAGATATGCCATCTTCTCCAAAAGTCCGTAATGCTTTCCGCCATATACGGATAATGGAAATTCTCAGGAAAATGAAACCCGAACATATGGCCCAAACCGACGGCCATGTCCGAATAACCGGAAAAATCATAATAAATCTGCATTCCAAATGCAAAAATCCCCATCCAGGCCATGAAAACCGACCGGTCCGGCTGCATGATCCCCTGTATTTCCGCCCACAAAGCCCCCATCTGGTTGGCTAAGAGCACCTTTTTTCCAAGCCCTATGACAAAATACCTGACCCCCAGCGCGAATTGGGATTCACTTTCCTTCCTGCCTGTCAGCTCCTCTTCAATGGTGCTGTAACGAACGATAGGCCCGGCGATCAGCTGGGGAAACATGGACACATATGCGCCGAAAGCCACAATATTATTCTGCACTCTGGCATTTCCACGGTATACATCGATGGTGTAGGACATGGTCTGGAATGTGTAAAATGAAATTCCCACAGGAAGGGGCAGGCCGGAAAAATACTTAAAAAAGCCTAAAAGCCCCAAATTAATCACCATGGAGGACAATAATACCATGCGGGCCCGGTCTGTCCTTCCCTCTTCTTTAAAACGTCCGATCAATTTTCCGTGAGTATAGTCCACCGCTGTTGAAAATAACAGCAGCACAATATAAACCGGCTCGCCCCATCCATAAAAAAAGAGACTTCCAAGGAATAAAATCCCATTGCGAAGTCTCCTTGGCGCAGCGAAATATACGATTAACATGACCGGCAGAAACCGGAATAAAAACAATAAGCTGCTGAATACCATATGATCTCCTGTTTACTTAAAGAATCCATCGATAATATCAATGGCAATCTGATTATTCTCTTTCGCTGATTCTAAAGCCTCTTCCTCACCCTTTAACTCCGCTTCCTCATCCGGGGTTCCGAGCATGATAAAGAACACATAATCGCCGTGGCGCACTACCTGGGATGCCGAAACTTTAGGCAGATTCATAGGATACTGAACAGAATCGTTGACCTGCTTGTCACGGTATGCCGCCAGAGCTTCTTCCACCGCATCGGCCTTTCCCTGAGCCGCTTTTACAGCAATAAAGGTATCCACATGAACACTGATCATCGGCCCCTGGGCGATATATTCCTCATACATATCTTTGCTGATGCCGAACAGATCTTCCATGGCCTGAGCGTCATAATCCATGCTGGGAATATAGGCTTCCCCATAGGCTTCCTGTACTTTTTTCTGTATTTCACTTAAATCCACATCTGCCATAGTTTCTTCTGTTGCAGCTTCAGATGTGGTCTCCTGTGTATTGGAATTCTGGTTTTGACCATTCTTTGGCTGACATGCAGTAACAGATAATGCAATAAAACCTGCCAGCATAATTAAATATGATTTTTTCATTCTTCTCTCCATTCCATTAGTTTCCAGCAGTTCAGACGGCTCACCTCTGCTTTTTCAACCAATTTACCCGCCGTCTGAACTGTTACGAAAAAATTATTGATGAATCAACACTTTTATATTATAATGGGTTGTTAGATGCCAGTCAATTTACGATTCGCTTACATTGACCGTAAGATTTGCCCTATATGAGAAAGGGCAGTCACCAAATTACGGGAGCGCAGCGAAAGAATGAGAGGGAAATATGGGATTCCAATTCGTTAATAAATTACCTACCCCGGACGAAATCCGGGAACAGTTTCCAGTGCCGCCGGCGGTGGCTGCTGCTAAAAAGATAAGAGATGAAGAGATAAAAAAAGTATTCACAGGTGAAAGCAATAAGTTCATTGTGGTAATCGGCCCCTGTTCCGCAGATAATGAAGATTCCGTCTGCGATTATACCAGACGTCTGGCACCGGTTCAGGAGAAGGTAAAAGATAAGCTCATCATCATTCCCAGGGTATACACCAATAAGCCCAGAACCACAGGGGAAGGCTATAAAGGTATGGTTCACCAGCCCGATCCTGAAAAAAAGCCCAATATGTATGAAGGGATTTTAGCAATCCGCAGAATGCATATGCGTGTGATCGAAGAAACCGGCCTGACAACCGCAGATGAGATGCTTTATCCTGAAAATTTAAATTATCTGTCGGATCTGATGTCTTACATTGCCGTAGGCGCCCGTTCCGTAGAAAACCAGCAGCACCGCTTAACCGTCAGCGGCTGTGAAGTTCCCGTGGGCATGAAAAACCCTACCAGCGGAGATCTGTCCGTGATGCTCAACTCCGTCGTAGCGGCCCAGCAGGGCCATGACTTCATCTTCCGCGGCTGGGAAGTGAAGACGGAAGGCAATCCGCTGACCCATACAATTTTAAGGGGCGCGGTGAATAAACACGGACAAAGCCTGCCTAACTATCATTATGAAGATCTGATTCTGCTTCACCAGCTTTACAGTGAACGGAATCTGAAAAACCAGGCCTGCATCGTGGATGCCAACCACTCTAATTCCAACAAGCACTATCAGGAACAGATCCGTATCGTCAAGGAAGTGCTTCACAGCAGACGCCACTCCTCAGAACTCAGCAGCTTTGTAAAGGGAGTGATGATCGAGAGCTATATCGAACCGGGCAGCCAGAAAGTAGGCGAGCACTGCTACGGAAAATCGATCACCGATCCTTGTCTGGGATGGGAAGATTCCGAACGGCTGATCTATGAGATCGCAGAGGGCCTTGTATAGACCTCCGGCAGAGGCAATATTTTTTTAATTATGCGAGGTGAGTGAAATTTTATGCAGTTTTTGCATATATTTTACTCCCTCTTTTTTATGCCTGAATTTACCGATATATTATTAGTTTATCCTTTACTTTTTTGAATTCTTTTCACTTCAACGCCTAATTTTATTAAGTTTTTATGAATTTTGTAATATATTACACCTAAATACTTGTACATTTTCCACAAAAGTGTTAGAATTGACATATAAGTAGTTATAAATACTACGTTAATGCTTTAAAGCGCTGTTACTTGTTAACGGATAGTTTGCTATCCCCGGTTAAAAGGAGGTTGGGGCATGGTAAAAAGACGGGTAGACACGTTGCAGAGATACAATCCGGTACCGATTTCTATGCTGATTAACACAGCGAATTCTTTTGTATGCGACATATTTGTTGAATGCGGAACGAAGAAAGTCAATGCAAAGAGCTATGATGAGATGAAACGGGGCCTGGTAACTCAATACGGACATTTATTATTTTATTTCAATGGAGTAGACGAAGATGACGCAGGAAAAAAGATTGAGCAGATGTTCCTGCCATAACTGGGCGGGGGGAAAGTAAAAAAGAAGGAAACATTCGGCCAACCGGGTTCCTTCTTTTTTATTTGTATTTTTATGCGACTGCCGATGTGATGCCAAAATAGATCAGCACAATAACACCTAATACAATTCTGTAATATCCAAAAAACTTGAAATCATTCTTTCTGATATACCCCATCAAAAACTTGATCGAATAAATGGAAACGACAAACGCTATGGCCATGCCCAGCAGCAGATAAAACAGCTCCGCCCCTGTAAAATGCATCCCATGTTTCAAAAGCTTCAATAAGCTGGCCCCGAACATAACCGGTATTCCAAGGAAAAATGAAAACTCTGCCGCAACGCTACGGGAGCATCCCAACAGCATCGCGCCTAAAATTGTGGCGCCGGACCTGGAAGTGCCGGGCACCAGAGCCAGCACCTGGAACAATCCGATGTACAAAGCGGTCTGGTAAGTCAAATTGGTGGTCCTCGTAATCAGCGGCTCCTTATACTGGTTTCTCATCTCAATCACAATGAAAAGCGCTCCGTACAGAATCAGCATCGCAGCAACCACATAAGAGTTCATCAGATGCGCTTCCATCCAGTCATCAATTAAAAATCCGAATATGGCCGCAGGAATACAGGCTACCACAATCTTGAGCCACAAAAGCAAGGTTGCCCTCTTCTGGCTGGGCTTTTTCGATGGGGAAAATGGATTCAGCTTTTTAAAATATAAAACAACTACCGCCAGAATCGCCCCAAGCTGGATCACTACCATGAATACGTTCCTGAAATCTTCTGTTATATTAAAATGTATGATCTCATCCACCAGAATCATATGGCCGGTGCTGCTGATAGGAAGCCATTCGGTAAAACCTTCCACGATTCCCAGCACAATCACCTTTAGTATCTCAATCACTGACATATGTTATCTCCTGTTCTTCTCATATATTTTCAATCTGCCAGTCAATCGGTTCTGCTCCGTTCGCCTTTAAAAATTCATTGGCCTGGCTGAAATGCTTACATCCGAAGAATCCGCGGAAAGCGGACAAAGGGCTTGGATGAGGTGCTTTTAAAATCAGATGTTTCGGATTGGTCAGCATCGGTATCTTGGACTGAGCCGGTCTTCCCCACAGCATATAAACGATGGGACGGTCCTGTCCGTTCACAGCATGGATCACCGCATCGGTGAACTGCTCCCATCCTCTCCCCTGGTGGGAATTGGCCTGATGGGCGCGCACAGTCAACACCGTGTTCAGCATCAGCACTCCCTGATCCGCCCATTTCTTCAAATAGCCGTTATTGGGGATATAGCAGCCCAGATCGTCTTCCAATTCCTGATAGATATTGACCAGGGACGGCGGAATCTCCTTCTGCTCAGGCATAACGGAAAAGCTGAGGCCATGTGCCTGGTTCACATTGTGGTAGGGGTCTTGTCCCAAAATTACAACCTTTACTTTGCTTAACGGTGTAAAATGAAACGCATTAAATATGTCTTCTGCGGGGGGATAAATCACCCGTGTACTGTATTCATTCTTTACAAACTTGTAAAGCTGTGCATAATATGGTTTTCTGAACTCGCTGCCGATCTCCGAAAGCCAGTCATTTTGTATCATTCCCATGGTGTTATCTCTCCTCTGTGAGTTAGTTCAGTTCCATTATATGCTATTTTGCGGCACATTTCAACAGGGCAAACCATTGAACTGCATTTTCACATTCCCGCCGCCAGCGTTTCCTGGCTCCGCCTGATATCCAGCAGGCAGATCATTTGATCCCCTTTGCAGTAAATCGCTTTTGAGACCCAGCGGCCGGGTATCACTGCTCCTGAATGGTCTTTTGCGAGATCGCATTCCTTGACTCTCTCCATCCATGGAGAACCGGTCAACAGGATTCCATATAAATCAGGAACGCCGTTCACCACCAGCACCGCCGCATTCTTATCATCAGTTTCTCTGGTTGTATGGCCGATCGCAGCAACAGGAACAATCGATCCTTTGTAATAAAATACACCGCTGAAATAATCCGGCTGGCGGGGTACAAACTGCAGCCTGACATGGATACAGATTTCTGCAATATCGGAAAAATCCACAGCAAAGACCGCTCCGTCGGAGGAAAAGCACAGCAATTCCCTATCTGTCTCATTTGCCATCCTGTTTCACTCCCTTTCCCATGTTATATGATGCAAGAGAAATTAAGGTTTCCACATCAATTGCCATGCAGATATCTCCATTTCCCAGCACGCTGCACCCGTTCATAGCAGTCTGTCGTTGGAACCGGTTCCCAAACAGGGATGGAAGAGGCTTCTGCACCAGTTTTTCTTCACCGTAAACCTGGTCTGCCAGCAGACACGCTTGATTTTCAACGCCCTTTACATGAATTAATATCTTACCGGAACCAGGCGTCTTATTCAAACCGTAAAAATCCGCGATATCTATCACCGGGAAGATCTGGTTCTCATATAGGATAACCCGCCGGCCATGTTCCTCATAAACCGGCGTTTCCTCCGGCCGGTACTCAAAAAAACGGCAGACCTGATGGGAAAGTACGCTGAACAGGCAGCCGCCCACATCAAAACGGACCGCCTCCACAATGGTATGGGCCAAGGGAAGGTCCATGATAATGGACGTGCCTTTTCCCCTTTTGCTTTCAATCCGCAGGTGTCCTCCATTGTCTTCCGTTATCTTTCTCACGATATCCATTCCGACTCCCCGGCCTGAATATTCATCGGCCTGTTTTCTGGTGGACAGGCCCGGAAGGGTGCAGAGTTCGTAGATTTCTTCCAGCGAATACTCTTTCTCCGGTTTGGTAAACAGATTCTTTTCCCTCGCTTTTTTTCTCAGCTTTTCTTCATCTATTCCCCGGCCGTCATCGCTGATCCTGACGATCATTTGGCCGCCGGAGCTTTCCACCTCAAATGAAATGGTTCCATACTCTTCTTTCCCGGCCCTTTTCCTCATTTCCGCCGGCTCAATTCCGTGGTCGGCCGCATTGCGGATGACATGCATGCTGGCCTCGTATAACTGCTCCACAATGTATTTATCCGCTTCCACTTCCTGACCGGAAACCAGGAATTCAATCATCTTTCCCTGTTTCCGCCCCAAATCCCGGACTATGCGTTTCAGCTTGGGAACAATCTGAGACACAGGAACCATTCTCATATTCATCACAGTCTTTTCCAAATCACTCAGAATTTGTCCGGCCGAATAGCCGTAATGTTCTTCCAGTTCCGCATACCGGGGGTTTTTCAGCTCATTGCGGAAGGCCGACATCAGTATGATCAGATCTCCTGTCAGATTCTGCAGTTCGTCTAAACGGTCCAGCCTGACATTGACATAATCCATATCCACCCGGGAAGACGGTTCCCCATTTTCCTTTGAGACTTCCACAACCGCCTTTGCCGTTCCGGATGCGGAGGGTTCTTCCGCGGCCCCGTTCGCAGAGTTATCGGCAGGCTCCTGGGAGTCTGCCGGCTGGGCCGGCCCTTTCGCCCCTTCTGCTCCTTCCGACACGTTTGCTCTTTGCACCCCTTCTGTTTCTTCCGCTCCTTTTACTCCTTCCGCCCTTTCCGTTCCTTCCAGCTCACACCGGCTGACGAATAACCCCTTTTTAATCATTTCCAGCGCTTGGCTGGTGAGATGCGGCTGAATTTGTATGCCCAGGCCATTTTCCCTGATATAGTCCTCTGCCCCGGCGTCTTTCTCCGGGCTTTCAGGGATGCTGACAGCGTCGGGAATCACTTCCTTAATCTGGCGCATCAGCATAAATGCCCGTATGTGTTCCATTTTACAGCCGGGTTCAAAAAATATTCTGATCCGGGAAACAGCGCTTCCCTCTCGTTCGGGCTCTTTGGCCTGCTCTGAAGCAGGTTCCCGGGAATCCAGTCTCTCTTTGAGCTGGTTTAATGCCTGGGCGATCTCCTGTTTCATCTCTTTTGGATCTGACGGTTCATACTCCTCATGCACCATCAGTTCCAGCTCTTTTTGGATAAAATCGGATGCCGCAAACAGCAGGTTAAACAGCTCTCTCTGCTTTCCTTCCGACAAACCGGCATGATCCCGCAGCATGGCAAACAAATCCTCCAGGCTGTGGGCAATTTCCGACAGCCCCGACAGGCCCATCATAGCCGATGAACTCTTTATAGTATGCATAATGCGGAATATTTGATTTATATCTTCCGCCGAAAATGTCTCTGATTTCTCTCCATCCATCAAAATTGCATCCAGCTTCTCCATAAGCTGGCTGGTTTCAAGCAGATAGATGTCCAGCATTTCCAGCGTATCGCTGTCAAAATACCCCATATCCCCTACTCCTCTAATCCTTCTCTATACCAGATACTGCAGTTTTTCTGATGGTTCTTACCGTAATACAGAGCTTTATCTGTCCGGGCTATATTCTCTTCCATGCTCACGCTTCTGTCATAAGCATTGAGCCCCAGGGTGATGGTACATCTGAAGCTGACTCCGTTATGTACGAACGGGAACCCTTCGATCTGAGTCCTCACCCTTTCACTGATTTCATAGGCCTCTTCCTCAGTCACTGAGAACAGGACGATTAAAAATTCCTCTCCTCCCCATCTGATAACCTTATGGCGTTTACAGACAGACTCCATAATATTGGAAATACAGACCAGAACCATATCGCCTGCTTCATGGCCATACCGGTCATTTACAAGTTTGAAATTATCCACATCCCCCATAATAATGACATCGGAAACATTTTTCCGGCTTTCGTCTGCCATCTGATCCATCAGGTCATCCTGCACATAACGGCGGTTATATAAACCGGTCAGCCCGTCTCTGAAAGCCATATAATTCAGTTTCTCCATGTTCATCTGGAGTTCCCTGTTCATCCTGTCCAGTTCATCCTTCTGCTTCTTCATCTTCAGATGAGCCAGAACCCTGGACCGCAGTTCGTCCTTTTTAAACGGTTTTTTAATATAATCACAGGCGCCCATGGAAAAGCCCTTAACCACATCTTCGTCACTGTCCTTAGATGTTATGAAAATAATGGACGCCTGATTCTGATCCTGGGCTTTAATCATCTGGCACAGTTCGTACCCTTCCGTATCCGGTAGCACAACATCCAAAAGAATTAAATCCGGCCTGTAGCGTTTCAGCTCCAGGATCGCTTCTTCCCCGGAATGGGCTTCAGCGAGAATCAGATTCTCTTCTTTCAAAATCATCTTTATCTGTCCGCATATAAATATGCTGTCATCCACTATCAAAACCGTTTGTTTATCCGTTATATCCATAACCGTTCCTCCATAAAAGGGTATATTTATAATAAAATTGTGCTTCCGCCTATGCGTCTGACTTCCAGTTCTCCCGTTTCAGCTGAAAACCAAATGGTGCGTCCGTGATTCTCTCCCGTATCTTCCGCCACAACCCTGATTCCGGTCTGTCTCAGGACTTCTTTTGCAGCCTCTACATTGCGCATACCGATCTTGGCTCCGGCTCCGGCATATTGGAACATCTCTGCGCCTCCCGCCAGTTTTGCCGTCATTCTGGATCTTAAAGCGCCCATTTTCTCCATCTCACGGATCAGAAGCATCACGCCGGCATCCGCAAATTTATAGGAATTCTTCGTATTCACGGCTTCTTCCTGATAAGGCAGAAGGATATGAACCATTCCTGCTACCTGGGCCAGCGGATCATACAGACAGATGCCCACACAGGACCCCAGCGCATACGTCACCAGTTTCCCAGGGGATCTGACCGTTTTTCCATCTGCAATTCCCACTACAACCGCGTCCATATCACACCCCAAGCACTTTCAGTATTTTATTCAACGATTCCAGTTCCGGCAAAAACAGCACATGGCTCGTAAATGACAGCGTCTCAGCACGGAATCTGTTTTTAATCATAAGAAGTTCCTCACTGACATTCGCAAAATGGATCATGGGTACGCTTAAAATGGCCCCGGCCATATCACTGCAGATGTCGGGAACCGACACATATATTTTTACATCCATCAGTTTTGCAAGGGCATTGATATAGGAACAGCAGACCACATTTCCTATCTCACAGACTGCGGACCTGCACATCTCATCCATCGCCGCCAAATCCCGGTCTTCCTCCCCTAAAAGGGCATTCAGAATGCTCTTTGTAAATTCTTCATCCAAAAGGAACATGAAAATGCCGGACAGGTCCCCGCTGATCTGCAGCATGATTCCTGTTTCAAACATTTCCGCCCCTCCCAGCAGGCCGGGAACTTCCTTGTATTCCACGATCTCCACTTCAGGCAGTTCCACGTTAAATGAGTATCCAACCATGTTGGATAAAGAGGTTACGGCATTGCCGGTTCCGATGTTTCCCAGCTCTCTCAGAATATCCTGCGACACCTCATCCAGTTCTGAATAATGTTTCATCCCCTCACTCCTCCTCAATTCCCAGCGCTGCCTTAACCGGTTTTAATATGTGCTCCGGTTTAAACGGCTTTACAATAAATTCAAGGGCGCCCGCGTCCATCGCTTCCATGATCATCGCTTCCTGGCCGGCTGCCGAACACATGATGACCGCAGCCCGGGGATTCATCTCCCTGATCCGTTTCAGCGCCTCGATACCGTTTAATTTGGGCATGGAAATGTCCATGAGCACCAGATCCGGCTTCTCGTCTTCGTAGATTCTGCACGCTTCCTCTCCGTCCAGGGCCTCCAGTATATGGTCAAAGCCTCCGTCCTTTAATATCTTTTTCAGCATCGCCCTCATAAACAACGCATCGTCCACCACCAATATCTTTTTATCCATCATCCATTCTCCCTCAATCATCAATTTCAAAACGTTCTACCAGATCCTTCAGAAGATGGGCCTGGGCGGACAGTTCTTCACTTGCTGCCGCACTCTCTTCCGATGTGGCGGAGTTGCCCTGTACAATATCTGAAATCTGTTCTATGCTCTTTCTGATCTGGACAATGGCCTCGGCCTGCTGCACCGACGCATCGGATATCCTGTCTGACATAATTGTAACATTCTGCATTCCGTCCACTACCTTCATCAGTGACTTTGCGGTGTCGCCTGCTTCCTGTATTCCCTCTTCCACTGTCACAGTGTTCTTCTGCGCAAGCTGGGCCGTGAGTTTGGAGGCGCTGGATGTCTTAGCTGCAAGCCTTCTGATCTCATTGGCCACCACAGAAAAACCGCGGCCTGCTTCTCCTGCCCTGGCAGCTTCCACCGATGCATTTAAGGCCAGAATATTGGTCTGGAATGCAATATCTTCTATCTCTTTTACAATTCCACCGATTTCACCGGAATTTTTCTTTATTTCTTCAATTACAGCCACCATTCGTTTCATCTGCTGGTTGCTGTCCAGAACCTGATTTCCCACCTGGTCCGCCAGCTGGCTGGATTTTACCGCATTCTCTGCATTGCTGCTGACGCTTTCAGAAATCTCGTTGATGCTGGCTGCCAGCTCTTCGATGGAACCAGCCTGTTCAGATGCTCCCTGTGATAAAACCTGGGCTCCGTTAGAAAGCTGTTCCGCTCCAACCGATAACTGTTCCGCACTGCTGCCGATCTGCTGCATCGATCCCCGGAGCAGCTGGGTTATCTTGTCCATGGCCTGGTTCAGCGTGGCAAATTCCCCCCGGAATACCAGTTCTGATTTATATTTAAGCTGTCCGTTTCCAACTAAAACCATAGCGTGTTCAATTTCCGATACATATTCATGAAGACTGTTCACAGTCATGCGGATATTGTCCGCCAGCTCTCCCAACTCATCTTTCCCCATATAGGTCAGATCCGGATGCAGATTCCCCTCCGATACCTGCTGCGCAGCCTTCTGAATCTCCTGAACCGGCAGGGTAATGCTCCTGGTTGTCATAACCCATACCATAGTTGACACCACCACCACGATAACAGCCAGAATCAAAATAAATGTTATCATAATCTTTTCCACATTTTTCCCCCACTGCAGGTAGTCGTCCGCCTCCTTAGTGGAACTCTCCACAAGCCTGCCCAGAGCATCTCTTGTCTCTATCGCCATCGGCTCATACTTGTCCCGGTAAACTTCCACTGCCTGCTCATTATCACCTGATTCCAAAAGCCGGATAACCAGGTCCCTGTCAGGCTTCAACTGATTTACTTTTTCTTCAATTTCCCTGATAATCGTATTGTCTCCTGCTTCATTGTTCAGCATTTCAGGGATGCCGGACTCAATAATCCGGATAAAATCTTTCGTTTCATCCAGGTATTCCTGTTTTTTCTCCTCATCTTCCACGACAACAATGCAGAGCATATTCCTTCCTACCCCCTGTATCGCCGCCTGCATCTTCATAGCTGTCCCTACCACGACATAGGGTTTATTGTAAAAATCTTCCAGAGCGGCCGAAATACTGCGGATCGCCGTCAGCGCACCAATAATCGTAATCACATACAGCACCACAATGCTTGTAAATGACATCAGCAGTTTCTTTCCAACCTTCATATCCCTGTACTTGTTTTTCATCCCTTTTATCCCTCGCACCTTTATTAATTTTCAACTCTGTTAAAGATATTTACCGGCAATCGCTGCTATGCGTTCTCTCTGAAACGGTTTAACGATAAAATCAACCGCTCCCGCCTGAACCGCCCTGCGTATGGTCTCTTCCTGCCCGATAGAGGAGCACATGACCACTTTTACATCAGGTTTTATCTCCAAAAGCTCTTTTAATACCTCCATACCGGATTTCCCGGGCATGGTGATGTCTAAAAATATGAGGCCGGGATTCGCTTTTTTGCAGATCTTCAGCGCCTCCTCTCCGTCTCTGGCCTCTAAAAGGTTCTTAAAACCGCCTTCCTGCAGGCTCTCTCTGATGATGCGTCTCATGAACATCGCATCATCCACAATCAATATTTCTTTTTCCATAATTCTCTATTCCTCTCTTCCGGAAAACCTGAGGATTTGTTCCACGATTTGTTCCGGCGTACATTCTTTCATAACTGCTCCCGCTTTTTTTGCCTCACAGGGCATTCCATAGACCGGGCTGCTGGCCTGATCCTGTCCGATGGTTTGGGCGCCGGCTCTGCGCATCTTTAAAAGTCCCTGCGCTCCGTCCCTTCCCATACCGCTTAAAATAATTCCCATACCATCTTTTCCCGCACAGGCTGCCGATGAAAACAGCACATCTGCCGACGGACAAACGCCGTTACAGAGGTCTTTTCCGGAATATCTCAGGTAAAATCCTGTTTTTCCTTTCATGACCTTCAGATGGCTTCTCCCTGCCGCTAAATACACGATTCCGTCACATACGGGTTCTAAGTCGGACGCTTCCTTAACCTTCATCCGGCATTGGTAATCCATGAAATTCACCAAATGAGAGGCGAACCCTTCGCAGATATGCTGGACCACCACGATACCGGGCGTAGTTTCCGGCAGCTTCTTTAATATACCCAGCAAAATACCAGGGCCTCCGGCAGACGCCCCTATTACAATCAGCCGATGGCTGATACCAGATTCAAAGCCCCCATCCCGATCCATATGCTACTCCTTTTTATAAACAGCGGATCCAACACATTCAAGCGTCGTATTTCCTCTGGACAGCAGTTCTGAGTGCCCGACCAACAGGTATCCTCCTTTTCTCAGGCTGTCCTCCAAACTCCTGACAATTTTCAGTCTCACTGCCGCATCGAAATAGATCATGACATTGCGGCACAGCACCAGATCGTATTTTCTGACCGGGCGGGAGGCTTCCAGCAGATTTTGATTTCTGAACTGGATTTTTTCCCTCAGACTGCTGTCCAGCCGGAACGTACCGTCCTCCAGCACCGTACAGTATTTTTTCTGCCAGGAAATGGGAAAACCTTTCATCTCCTTTACCGGATAACAGCCCTTTCTGGCCTGCTCAAGCACCTTCTCCGATATATCGGTAGCCACAATCTGATATGGCGGCAAATGACCGCCTCCGCTCTTAAAATCTTCCAATACCATAGCCAGAGTATAGCACTCTTCTCCCGTCGCACAGCCTGCGCACCAGATATAATAACAATCTCCAGGCCCGCTTTTTTCCAATTCAGGAAGTATCCTGTCCCTGATAAAATCAAAATGCTGGGATTCTCTCAGAAAATATGTATAATGGGTGGTCAGGCGGTGTATCATCTCATCCGCCATCTTTCTGCTCTTGTCGGCTTCCACCATGCGGAAATAGGAACTGAACGAAACCGCTCCCCATTTATCCAGCTCTCTGTTGAGCCTGCATTCAATGAGGACCCGTTTTTTCTCCAGGGCAATTCCATAATTTTCCCGAACATAGCGGACAATATATTCAAATTCCCTGTCCGATAGTCTTATCACACCAGTATTTCCTTCCAAATTTGATATTTCAGCCCTTTTGACTGTTCCTCAAGCTCCTTTAACGGAACCAGGGACATTTCACCGATTTCCTCGACAGCCATGCCGATTCTTCTGTTATCCCCGTATTTCAGCAGAATACCGCATTTCACCTCTGAGGGCAGCGTTTGCTCCTCATCCAGCCGCAGGTACGGCACTGTCCGGCCATCATATATGGTGATTCCAATCACCTCAGCCGGGGAATCCGGTACGGGAACCACCACAGGCTCTTTCTGGATCACATCGATGCGCTCAAACGGAACAATATAATTTCGTCCCCTGCTGCCGACCAAAATACTGGAAACCTTCTCTTCTTCAGCCTCTGCTTTTTGCATATTACCCCTCCATGCCAGAGCGCCTTTTGCGCATATTTTACGTTACACGGGCACGCGCTGAGAATCCCAAATTCTCAGCTGCGATTCCAATTCGCAGCTCCGGCCTTTCATTTCAAATCCAGTCGTCCGGTTCCTGATTGAGAGCTTTTTCGTATAATTCCGCCGCATTCAGACAATATGCCAACGGACAAAGTTCCCGTTTTAACGGAACCACCGATTCCAGATACCTGTTTTCCCTCCGTCTCGCCTCCTCGGCAAGCGAAAGTTTATCCTCTTCCCTCACATCTTTGAGCCCCTCGGCCAGATGGACGGCAATACCAAACCGCCCGCCTCCGCTGTTCAGGATTAAAACATAGTCGTTCTCTTCTCCCCGTCCGTCCAATCCGCACAAATTGCTGAGCAGAAATACCGGTACTTCCCCATCTCGCTTTTCCCGCCGCGGCACCACGGTTTCTATCCATTCCATCTTAATCAGGAAATACAGATTACCTGATATCATTAACATATATGGAGTTTCCATCCCTCTCCCCTATTCCAGATCAGGCTTTTACCGCCCATCTCATCTTAGTCGATTTGGCCCGGCTGTTCACGGCGCATTCTTCCGCCGACGGCCTGATCACATCCTTTGCGATCCCGCTGTACACGCCTTCCTTGTAAAACCGTTTAAAGAACTGTTTCACCAGCCTGTCTTCTCCCGAATGGAAGGTCAATATGGCCACCCGTCCTCCTGGCGCCAGCACGCCCGGCAGTTTTTCCAGGAACGCTTCCAGCACTTCAAATTCACTGTTGACGTCGATCCTCAATGCCTGAAATGTTCTCTGACACGACTTTTTAACCGCTTCTTTTCTCTTATCTTCCGGGATAAATGACAACGCCTCCTCTATAATCTGCCTGAGCCTGGTGGTTGTGGAAATCTCATTTCCCTTTTTTATTTCACGAATCACGGCTTTTGATATCTCTTTGGCATAGGGTTCGTCGGAATTCTCCGTAAGCATCCCTTCCAGTTCCTCCCGGTCCATCTCTTTTAAGCGTTCGGCCGCAGAAATCCCTTTTTCAGGATTCAGCCTGAGATCCAGAGGGCCTTCGTGTTTATAAGAAAATCCTCTGTCCGGATTGTCAATCTGCATGGAGGAAACGCCCAAATCCGCCAATACAAAATCAAAAAGCCCCGCTTCCCCGGCCACCTGGTCGACATCGGCAAAATTAATCTGCCGGATGGTGAGGATCTCAGGGCCGTAACCGAAACCAGCCAGACGCTTTCTGGTCTTTTCCAGTTCAATGGGATCCACGTCCAAAGCATAAATATGGCCCTGGTTTTCCAGGCATTTTAACATCTCAAGCGTATGACCTCCGTATCCCAGGGTGGCGTCCAGGCCGGTCTGCCCCGGTTTTATCTGAAGAAATTCCAAAATCTCTTTCACACATATGGAGATATGCATTCCCGCCGGAGTGCTGCCCTTTTTTATCACTTTTTCAATGGTATCCGCGTATTTCTGCGGCTGTAATTCTTTATACTTTTCCTGATATTTTTTAGGATGGGTTCCTTTATAGCGGACCCGTCTCTTATGCTGCGGTTCCTGCTGCATGTGATCCATATTTTACCTCGCTGTTTTCAAATGAATTTAACTTTATAGTTACTATTATAGGCCAAGTTGAGAAAATTTCCAAACACTTTAAATACGAAAGTAGAGCGAAATATTATAGATAATTATTTCACTTTCATTTTACAAAGATGCGCCTATTGATTTTACAACCACCCTCTATATTATTTACGTGACAGAAAAGAGGAGCGCTATGGAAATTAAACTTAAAGAGATAACTAAGAATTTTGGAGATAAGCATGTGATTCTCCCTACTGATCTTACAATTCAAAGCGGCAGCTTTACCACACTGCTGGGGCCTTCGGGATGTGGGAAGACGACCCTGCTGCGGATGATTGCCGGGCTTGAGACACCGGACAGCGGTGAAATATGGTTTGATGACCGCTGTATTTTTTCTAAAAAACGGGCATTGAATTTACCGCCTGAAAAACGGAATCTGGGTTTTGTTTTTCAGGATTTTGCCCTTTGGCCCCACATGACAGTATTTGAAAATGTTGCCTTCGGCCTGCGGGCAAGGAAAGATACTGCAAATATGAAAGAGCGTGTGCGGGAGGCGCTGCGCATTGTTCAATTAGAGAATTTTGAAAAACGCTTTCCCCACCAGCTTTCCGGAGGACAGCAGCAGCGCGTGGCCTTTGCACGGGCTGTCGCCGTGCGTCCAAACTGCATTTTGTTCGATGAACCCCTCTCTGCATTGGATGCGCTGCTGCGGGAGGAAATGCGGCATGAACTTAAAAGTATGGTTTCGTCCCTCGGCATCACGGCGGTATTCGTCACACATGATCAGACGGAAGCCATGAGCATGAGCGACCGTATTGCCGTCTTAAACGGCGGAATTGTGGAACAATACGACACACCGGAAACCATTTACCACCATCCATCAACCCCATTTGTTGCGCGTTTCATCGGAAAATCCAACTGGCTGAATGAAACAGAGTTATTCCGCCCTGAGGCGGCTGTTACAACACCGGCGGAACATGCACAACGTTACGATTTAATGGTACACAGCGTTCAATATCTGGGAGATTCCTATGAAATCGTAGCAGCCTACCAGGATGGATTCTGGACATTCCACAGCGGGAGCAAGGTTACTCCCGGTGAAAAACTGTTCGTTTACATAGATTCCAGGCAAATTATAACCCTGTAATGAAAAGGAGAAAGAAAAACCATGAAAAGACGTATTTTACCACTAATGATGACGCTGTGTCTGTGCTCCGGGCTTGCCGCCTGCAGTCAGAATCATTCCACGGCTCCCACCACTCCC
>JAGZXV010000308.1 GCA_018378255.1 Clostridiaceae bacterium
TGACCTCAAAGTCAGCGATTTAGGGAGCCTGAATTGAGAATTTCTTCAGGAATTCTCAATGAATGCTCCCGGTACCCTACATTTCCCTTCCTTTCAGCCTTAGAGCTGCCCCGGCTGGAACCATGAGCTGGAACCGTGAACCGTGCACCGGCCTCCCGCAAACCAGGAGCCGCGTCCGGCGAGAGAACCCAAACCACCCCCGCCCGGTCCGATGCCCCGTCCCCGATCCCTGGATTCACGGCGTTACTTTCACCAATATGTTAAATAAAGATATTGTTTCCTTATTTTAAGAATCCATTTACAATCTGAGCCTCCGCCTCTGCTTCCGTTAAGCCCAGTGTCATGAGTTTGATAATCTGCTCTCCTGCGATCTTTCCGATGGCTGCCTCGTGGATCAACGCTGCGTCAGGGTTATTGGCAGTGATTTCAGGAATCGCACTGATTTTGGCATCATCCATAATAATTGCGTCGCATTCCGTGTGGCCTGCGCATTTTGCGTTTCCGTTGATTTTGGAGATAAAGGTCTGGCTGGAATTTTCCTTTGCCACTGAACGTGAGATAACGTTGGCGCTGGAATCTTCTCCATTTAAATTAACTGTGAATTCGCTGACTGCATCCTGTGTTCCATGAGTTAAAAGCCGTTCACGGATCACCAGCTTGGCGCCTTTCTCCAGATTGGCTACTGTATTCCTCTTGGTGGAGTCCACACCTTTGATCTGAACCATCTCCATCTCCACATAACCATTTTCCTCAACCGTCACTTCTGTTCCGGGATTCATGATTCTGTGGCCTTTTCCGTCTCCGCTGCCGTAATGCTTCTCCACATATTTTACCTTTGCATTCTTTCCTACAAAGAACCGGTGGATACCGTCGTGCTTGGAATCCGCGTCTCCGCTGTTATGGATGCCGCAGCCCGCAATAATTGTAACATCCGCATCATCACCGATATAAAAATCATTATATACCATCTCAGTGAGACCGCTCTGGCTCAGGACCACAGGAATATGAACGCTCTCATTCTTCGTGCCCGCTTTAATATGAATATCAATGCCGGTGCCGTCTTCTTTTGAAATGATATCAATATTGGCTGTGGTATTTCTTCCCGCCATCTGTCCGTTGGCGCGGATATTGTAGGCTCCGGCAGGAATCTCGTGCAGGTCTGCCACTTCTTCTAATAAGGTTTTCTGTATCTGATCCATGTTATCTCGCCTCCTTATAGAATTTTTCGCATGCATCCACTGCGGAAGCAGTTCCTAAAATCTCCGGAAGAATCTCTTCCCTTGACCCCTGCTTCGTGATGCGCCCATCGGCAATCACCACAATCTCATCGGCAATATTGAGAATACGTTCCTGATGGGAAATGATCAAAATAGAACCGTCCGTCTGCTGGCGCATCCGGTCAAACACCTGAATGAGATTCTGGAAACTCCATAAGTCGATTCCGGCTTCCGGTTCATCGAAAACGGAGAGCTTCGAGGCCCTTGCAAGTACGGTTGCAATCTCAATCCGCTTTAATTCACCGCCTGAAAGGCTGCCGTTCACTTCCCGGTTAATATAGTCCTTGGCGCAAAGCCCTACTTCTGAAAGGTACTTGCACGCGTCCACTGCGGACAGGTTCTGTTTGGCTGCAAGGCGGATTAAATCCAGCACCTGAACGCCTTTAAAACGGACCGGCTGCTGAAAAGCAAAGCTGATTCCCATATTAGCCCTGTCGGTAATGTTCATATCTGTAATATCTGTTCCGTCAAATAAAATCCGGCCTTCATTGGGCTTCTCAATTCCGGCAATTAATTTTGCCAGTGTTGATTTCCCCCCGCCGTTAGGTCCGGTAATCACCACAAATTTATGATCTTCAATGGTCAAGTTTAAATCCCGTATAATACCTTTTTGTCCCTTTTCAGCCTGGACTTCAAAGGACACATTCTCTAATGTAAGCATGACTTCCTCCAAATATCGTTTCTGATTTTACCTGCATTTGATATTATATACCATTTTTCCAATCATTACTATATCTTTATAAAACAATTTATACCGGGTTTTTGACACTTCAAACTAACCTGTGGTATACTGGACAATAAATTCATTTTAAAAGAAGGATATTAAATGCTGATACTTAAAATTATAATTCCGCTGATCTTTTATAATATTGTGGTTTCCGCTGCAGGAATTATCCTGCCTTCCCATATCTCCCCGCTGGCAGTTACCGGAACAGGCGCTATGGTTTCTCTTCCGTTTCTCTATTTTTTTTACCGCTCAGAACAAAAAAAAAGAGGCAGACTTGCCGAGACGGATAAAACATTTCTTCACAGTTCTGTTTATATCGTTCTGCTGGCGTCTGCCTCCTGTATTGCGTTTAATTATTTGATCCTCCACTCTCCCCTGCCAACGCTGTTTCCGGTTTATGAGGAGCAGTTTGAAGAGGCTTTAACAAGCCCTCCCCTATGGGAACAGATTCTTTGCACCGTGATTGCAATCCCGGCGGCAGAAGAACTGTGTTTCCGGGGCCACCTTTATGCGCCCCTCAGGGATAAAACCGGTTTTTGGGCCTCCGCCTTCTTCTCTTCCGTTGTATTCGGTCTTTATCACGGAAATATGGTGCAGGGCATCTACGGTTTTTGCCTCGGATTTTTCATGGCCTGGATTTATGAGCAGTTCCAGTCCGTCTGGGCATCCTATCTGTTTCACCTGACCGCAAACCTGGTATCTGTAGCAGCCCCCCGGATGGCCGGTTTGGATCCTTTCGCCGGTAAGCCAGCCCTGGTCCTTACGGCCGCATGCCTGTTATTGCTTCCATTTTGCGTATATCAAATACGAAAAAATATAGGCACCTATTGACCTTATTATTCTTCCGGAAGATTCCACTGGATAAATTTATAAAACGGCTTTCTCTGGCGTCTCCTGAAATCCGCCTCGTCAATCCTGGTCCAGTCCAGAACCCCCCGCCTCGTTCTGGCGCCCAATTCCCCCGCTTCAATGTGGTCCAGCAGGCACTTTTGCGGTTTATCCGCATTGCACAGGGATGGGAACAGATTGGACTGCACCTCTTTTTGGAGCGGAAGCCCCGCCGCATCATAATGTTCAAATATGCCGATAGAGGAATATCTTTGTCCGAAACTGTAATAAACCACATCATCAATCTGTTCCGGTGTTGCAACGCCTTCATCGATCAGATACATGGCTTCTCTGAACAATGCGTGCTGCAGGCGGTTTCCAATAAAGCCCTCGATATTTTTTTTCAAAGTAACGACTTTCTTTCCCACTTCATTTAATAATTCTTCCGTAATCCCAACTGCCTTATCACTGGTATATTTGCTTCTGCAAACCTCCACCAGAGGAACAACATGAGCAGGATTCCACGGATGCGCCACCAAAAACCTCTCTTTGTGAACCAGCAGACTGCCTAAAATATCAGCTGAAATCGCTGATGTGGCCGAAGCGATAACGATGTCGTCTCTGCAGAAGTTTTCCACCTGCTGATAGACCTCCTTCTTAATGTTCACATCCTCACTGACCGCCTCATAACAAAAGTCAACTTCCCTCAAATCTTCATAGCTGTAGGTATACCGTACTTTCGACATGCAGACTGCCTTCTGTTTTTCGTTCATAAGACCTTCTGAGATTAATTCATCAAAATTGTGTCCAATCTCAATTTCGCCTTTGTTCACACCGGTATCATGAAATCCCAACATGATAACTTCATACCCATTCCCGGAAAACAGTGTAGCCAGGCTGGCTCCAATCTGCCCTCTGCCAACAATGCCAATTGTTCTGATACTCTTCATTCGCCCCATCCTCCTGCTATTTTTTATAACTCTCTTCTATTAATTTAACACAGGCAGGATGGGGCGTCTAATATATTTTTATAATTTTTCTGTTTCCAGGCTTTGAAACAGACTTGCTCCGCAGTCTGATACATGTAACCGCTGATTTCATCACAAAATAAAAAGAACCTCTGAAAGCCAGAGATTCTTTTTATTTTGTGATGCGGGAGATGGGACTTGAACCCACACGAGCATACACCCACAAGATCCTTAGTCTTGCCTGTCTGCCAATTCCAGCACTCCCGCAAAAGAACAAAT
>JAGZXV010000309.1 GCA_018378255.1 Clostridiaceae bacterium
AGTTATTATATCAAAACAGACGTAAAACTTAAATATCGTGTTAAATTTTCAAGGTACAAATTTATATCAAAGGTCTTTGACCTTTTGACACCCGAATCTCTTATAGGAAGGAAGTCTCGGCACAAATATTCCGCTCTCCACGGTAATCAGACATGGAAATTCCATTCTGGCAGATTGCACGATCTCTTCGGATTCCCTGCTTACGCTGATACTTTTATCATTCACATCCAAAATACCGGATACCCAGGAAATATGCGGGATGGACAGATGTTCGGCCAGAGCCGGCCCGATCTGTGCGGTATCCCCATCAGTGGTCTGCTTTCCGCAGATGATCAAATCACAGCCTCCGATCTCTTTAATCGCTTCAGACAGCGTATAAGAAGTGGCCAGAACATCGCTGCCCGCAAAGGCTCTGTCCGATACCAGCACGCCTTCGTCCACTCCCATGTTGAAAACATCCCGCATCATCTCTTCTGCCTGGGACGGCCCCATGGATATGGCAGTTACAGTTCCTCCAACCTGCTCTTTTATCCTCAATGCCGTTTCTACCGCATATAAGTCATATGGATTAGTCTTGGACTGTGCTCCATTTCTGATGATCACTCCTGTATCCGGATCCACTTTTACTTTATTGGAAGCCGGTACCTGCTTAATACAAACTACAATTTTCATTCTTAAAGCCCTCTCTTACAGTATTTGTTTAAACTTTAACAGTTTAAAGTATTGTCTCGTTGAATTTTATCATATTGTACGAATTTTATCAACTGTTTGACCGCAATTTAAACGGAATCCTTACGGCGGGCCAGGCCGCTGCTGTAGCTGTCCATACAGCAAAAATTTCCGGCGTAAACCCCCGTGAAATTGACGGTAAGTTAATACGCCGGAAATTGATTGATGAAGAAGGTGTGGATCTGGATCATTTCCCAGGAGGATGGTGGGAAAAGCTGAGGGATAAAAAAGGGGAGCTGGTTGTCAATTCAGGGGATGCCGTCAGCATCATCTAAAGCCCCAGCAGTCCGCAACAGCCTATGCGGCAGCCTTATCCTCTTTGCTCACAAGCTTGCGGATTCCTTCAAATGCTACGATCACGCCCAGAATCAGAAGAAGGATGGCAAATACCAGCTGCAGCGCATTGCCGAACACAAACTGTCCGGACAAAGCTGTTACCAGATCTTTAATTTTCAGGGTCAAAGCGGTAAATGTAACCCCAAGCATAATCACCATAGGTCCCCAAAGCATAAAGCCCTGGCGTTTGGTCTTCTTTAAGAATACAGCACAGGCGATGAGAGCAAGGGCTGACAAAAGCTGGTTAGCTGAACCGAACAATGGCCAGATGCTGGCATAGCCGGCACGTGAAAGAGCATAGCAAAGGATCAGGGTTAGTATGGTTGCAAAGTATTTGTTGGTGAGCAGTTTATTAAGCGGCCCCGCTTGTTCCGGCGCTATGCTGTCGTCCGTAAAAAACTCCTGGAACGCAATTCTGCCCACGCGCGCAACGGAATCCAGACTCGTTAAGGCAAATGCAGAGATGGACAGCGTAATCAATGTATAGCATACGCTTTCCGGAAGCCCCAGGCTGGTTAAAAATATAGAGATTGCCTTGGCAAACAACTGGGGAGGCGTTCCCTTTGGAAGGCCTTCACTGGTCGCCACAAATCCGGCTGCTATCAAAGCCGTAATCGCTAAAAGGCTCTCTAAAAGCATGGCGCCGAAAGAAACTGGCAGCATATTCTTTTCATTTTTAATCTGTTTGGAAGCGGTTCCTGAAGCGACCAGAGAGTGGAAACCGGAAACCGCGCCGCAGGCGATGGTGACAAATAAGGCCGGGAACAGGTAAGAGATGCTTCCATCCGCGCCCACAATCGTGAAAGAAGTGAAAGACGGCAGATTCATGGAAGGATTGTATACACAAATTCCCAAAACAGCTCCAAGGATCATAGCGATCAGCAGATAGCTGTTCAGATAATCACGGGGCTGCAAAAGCGCCCAAACAGGAGTTACACAAGCAATAATTACATAGATAAATACGAAGATCAGCCAGGTTCCCTGGGGTACATAGACAGGAAATACCAGGCCAACTGCTACTGCCGCCACTAAAAGCCCGATTGCGACAAGAGTATTCACAAGAGTGCCGCATCTGGTATATTTCAGGAAAAATCCCAGGCAGACGGCAAACAGAATGAATAAAAGAGAGGTGGTTGCTACCGCTCCATTGGCAGCGATTGTAGCCCCCTCTGCATCAAACCCGTTAAAAGTTCCCGCCACAATATCGGCAAATGCTGCCACAACGAGGATGGAAAACAGCCAGGTAAACAAAAGAAACAGACGTTTACCAAGCCTTCCGATATAAAGTTCAATAATATAACCGATGGAACGGCCCTTATTCTTAACGGACGCATACATGGCGGAAAAATCCTGAACTGCGCCGAAGAACACGCCGCCTAAAAGAATCCAGAGCATGACAGGAAGCCAGCCGAACATCGCGGCCTGAATCGGTCCGTTAATCGGGCCTGCTCCTGCGATGGATGCGAACTGATGTCCGAACACCACATTGGTATCTGCCGGAACATAATCCACCCCATCCTGCATCTCGTAAGCCGGGGTTTTCGCCTCAGGGTCAATTCCCCATTTCTTTACCAGATATCTGCCGTAAATCAGATAGGCTCCGCCTAATACCACTACAGCTAAAATCATCATAGATAAACCATTCATAACTGCCACTCCTTTATGTAATAAATTTGAGATCAAGAATCAGGCGCTGCTGGGAAAAGAAAATCTCTGCATCTTTTTTGGATGCAGAGACGAATTCCTTCCGCTGTGGATGGAATTGCTTTTTCCCGGTACCATTTTTCTTTGTTAACAATCTATCACTTCACCTCATAGAAGTCAATGGCAGGTTTATAAATACTTTATACCAATTTTATATATTTTTTATAACTATGGGTTATACCTCCCATTTTTAAGTTTCTTCATTGTAATAAAAGCTGCTGTTTTTCAAATTCCTGCGTTTCCATGAAATGCACTGGGACAGTGTTTTCTTAAGCTTTCCCATGTCAATGGGTTTGGAAAGATGACCATTCATACCGGACATTTTCGTCTTTTTGACGTCTTCAGTAAATGCGTCCGCAGTCATCGCAATGATCGGCAGTTCCCCGATTCTCTCCTTTTTTGAACTCCGTATCCTCTCTGTGGCTTCATAACCATCCATGACCGGCATCTGCACATCCATAAATACCAGATCATAATACAGCGGAGGATGATTCAAAATCATCTCTACTGCTTCCCGTCCGTTCACTGCTGACTCCACCTCAGGCCCCAATATCGTCAGCATCTCTTCTGCAATCTGCCGGTTTAATTCATTGTCTTCCACCAGGAGCACCCGCATACCGCTGAAGTCTTCCTCCTGCAGTGATTCGTCTTTCTTCTGTTCCGAACCTATTCTGTTCTTTTTCATAAGAAAAACAGTGATTGTAAAACAAGAACCCTTTCCATATTCGCTTTCTACCCGGATTTCTCCTCCCATCATCCGGATCAGGTTGCTGACAATCGTAAGGCCCAGGCCGGTGCCCGCCGTTTTACTGATCCTGGAATCATCCTCCCTGCTGAATGGTTCAAAAATGTGTTTGATAAACTCTTTTTTCATGCCGATTCCATTATCTTCTATCATAAACCGGTAAGTGCCCATCTCATTCTCAGCCTCTTCCAGTTCTGAAAGCCTGATATTAATACTGCCTTCCCGTCCTGTGTATTTCGAGGCATTTTCCACCACATTGACAAGAACCTGCCTCAGTTTCTGCTCATCTCCCAAAACCTGGGAATGAATTCCCTCCTTAACTGTTACGGAAAGTTTCTGATTCCGGTCATGGATGCCGGGCTGTACCATTGAAACCACGTCATCCAGCAGTCTGTGGAGATCAAACTCATGTTCCTCCAGCTCCATATTTCCGCTCTCGATTTTGCTCATATCCAGAACTTCATTAATCAGCCCCAGCAGATGGGTGCTGGAAACTTCTATCTTCTCTAAATACTCCTCCAGTTTCTC
>JAGZXV010000310.1 GCA_018378255.1 Clostridiaceae bacterium
GATGGTATGGGTATGTCAATGTTCAACGCATGGTCTAAAGATAATAATGTTCCTACATTTGGATATGATGCAAACAGTGATGCGGTAGCAGCAATTGCAGAAGGCTACGGCGGAACAATCAGCCAGCATGCAGACGTACAGGCATATCTGACACTCCGTGTTCTTCGTAATGCTCTGGACGGCGTTGATATCAATACAGGTATCAGCACAGCAGACGATGCAGGAAACGTGTTGAGCGACGACGTATTTATTTACAAAGCAGACGAACGTTCCTACTACGCTTTAAATGTGGCTGTAACTGCTGATAACTATCAGGATTTCACAGATTCCACAATGACTTATGCACCTGTTTCAAATCAGCTTGATGAAGCAGCACATCCAACAAAGTCAGTATGGCTGAATATCTATAATTCATCCGATAACTTCCTTGGCTCAACTTATCAGCCTCTTCTTCAGAAGTATGATAAGCTTCTTAACCTCAAGGTAGATTATATCGGTGGTGACGGACAGACAGAGTCCAATATCACAAACCGTCTTGGAAATCCGAGCCAGTATGATGCATTCGCCATCAACATGGTTAAGACAGATAATGCGGCTTCTTATACATCCTTACTTAATCAGTAATTTCCATTGAAATAAAGGTGGGCAGCTATTAGGGAGAAGAAATTCTCCCTAATAATTTCTTTTAATAATCAGGCGTTATTCGCTTCGCCTGTGGGAAAACACTATAATACAGGAGTAAAAATAATGGCAGATAAGAAAGATGATATCGTCTTATCAATACGCGGTATGAGCAAGTCATTTGGCCGAAACAGAGTTCTGGATCATATTAACCTGGATGTAAAAAAAGGAACTGTTATGGGGCTTATGGGTGAGAACGGAGCCGGTAAGTCAACCATGATGAAGTGCCTTTTCGGTACATATCAGAAGGATGAGGGAAATATCTTCCTGAATGGCAAGGAAGTGAGTTTTTCCGGACCTAAGGATGCTCTTGAAAACGGCATTGCAATGGTTCATCAGGAACTCAACCAGTGTCTGGAAAGAAATGTAATTGATAATTTATTCCTCGGACGTTATCCGGTCAATTCCATAGGCGTAGTTGATGAAGGCAGAATGAAAAAAGAAGCTGCCGAGCTTTTTAGAAAGCTGGGCATGACCGTTAACCTCACTCAGCCGATGCGCAATATGTCCGTATCTCAGCGGCAGATGTGTGAAATAGCCAAGGCAATTTCCTATAATGCCAGGGTGATCGTTCTGGATGAACCCACATCTTCACTTACCGTTCAGGAAGTCTCCAAACTCTTTGAAATGATGAGAATGCTGAAAGAGCAGGGAATCGCCCTGATCTATATCTCTCATAAGATGGATGAGATTTTTGAGATTTGTGACGAGATATCAGTACTGCGTGACGGCAACCTGGTTATGACAAAGAGTACCAGGGATGCGAATATGAATGAACTGATTTCGGCTATGGTCGGCCGTTCTCTGGATAACCGGTTCCCGCCGGTTGACAACACCCCTAAGGATGTTATTTTGTCCATCCAGCATTTATCTACAAAGTTTGAACCTCATCTGCAGGACGTTTCCTTTGATGTGAGAGAAGGAGAGATTTTCGGGCTCTATGGCCTTGTGGGCGCAGGACGTACAGAACTTTTGGAAACCATTTTCGGCGTCCGGACCAGAGCTGCAGGACGTGTTTATTTGAATAACCGTCTTATGAATTTCAGCAGTGCCAAGGAAGCTATGGAACATGGGTTTGCCATGATCACTGAGGAACGGAAGGCAAACGGACTGTTCTTAAAAGGCGACCTCACATTCAATACGACGATCGCGAACCTGGAGCAGTATAAGTCCGGCGTAGCGCTTTCCGATCCTAAGATGATAAGGGCGACTGCAAAGGAAATTAAAATCATGCATACCAAGTGCATGGGGCCGGATGATATGATTTCCAGCCTTTCCGGCGGTAACCAGCAGAAAGTTATTTTTGGAAAATGGCTGGAGCGCGGTCCGCAGATCTTTATGATGGACGAACCTACAAGAGGAATCGACGTTGGTGCAAAATATGAAATATATGAGCTGATCATCAATATGGCCAAACAGGGAAAAACAATTATCGTTGTTTCCTCTGAAATGCCGGAGATTCTGGGCATTACGAACCGTATCGGTGTTATGTCCAATGGACGCCTTTCTGGAATTGTGAATACAAAAGAAACAAATCAGGAAGAGCTATTACGACTCAGCGCAAAATATCTATAATGGGGGGATTGACGGATATGGCTAATGGAAACAATAAGACTCTGACGGTTGAACAGGAAATGAAACTGCGCCAGCCAATCGAGGATTATGTTGGTAAAATACAAAAACAGATCGACGTCCTCAGAGCGGACGGCTCAAACAAGGTGGTTGCTCTTCAAAATAATATCGACAGGACAAAGAGGGACCGCAGCCTTGCTAAAGAAGATAAAGAGGCCAGAATTGCCAGCGACAGGGCAGAACTGGAAAAGGCAAAGGCAGTTGAAGCAAAAAATAAAGCAGAGATTTCAAAATTAATTTCCGATGCGGAAAGCTATCTGTCGGCACATTTTAACACGGAATACTTCCAGCCGCTGAAAGAAAGCTGCGACCAGGAGAAAATACTGGTAAAGGAAAAGAATAAACAAAGGGTTGCAGAACTGGAAAAAACGCACCGGGAAAATCTCTCAAAACTCACAGACCATCAGGAAATAAAAGATGAAAAATATGTTCATAAAAACCGCCTGTTTGATGCTAAGATGGAACTGGAAAAGGACCTTCAGCAGATAAAAGACAGAAGGCATGCTGCTTTTGCATGGAAATATCATCTGATTGATCTGCTGCGAATGTCAAAGTTTACTTTTATGGAATCAAGGGCACAGAAGTGGGAGAATTATAAATATACATTTAACCGCAGGGCATTTTTCCTGCAGAATGGTTTGTATATCGCGATCATTCTGATTTTTATCGGACTTTGTATCGCTACGCCTATTATAAAGGGCGTTCCTCTTCTCACGTATAACAATATTTTAAATATACTGCAGCAGGCTTCACCGCGAATGTTTCTTGCTCTCGGCGTTGCCGGATTGATTCTGCTTACCGGTACGGACCTTTCGATTGGGCGTATGGTAGGTATGGGTATGACAACTGCAACGATTATCATGCATCAGGGAATTAATACGGGCGCGGTTTTCGGCCATGTATTTGATTTTACGGGACTGCCCATTGGTATGAGAGTGGTTTTCGCGTTGTTTATGTGTATCCTTTTATGTACATTTTTTACAGCGATAGGCGGCTTCTTCACAGCCAAATTTAAAATGCATCCTTTCATTTCAACAATGGCAAACATGCTGGTTATCTTCGGACTCGTTACATATGCAACAAAGGGTGTGTCATTCGGCGCCATTGAGCCGTCCATACCTAAGATGATCATTCCAAAGATAAATGGTTTCCCGACAATTATTCTCTGGGCCGTAGCGGCAATCGCAATCGTTTGGTTTATATGGAATAAAACAACATTTGGTAAAAATCTCTATGCAGTAGGCGGCAACCCGGAAGCGGCATCTGTTTCAGGTATTTCCGTATTCGCCGTAACCATGGGTGCTTTCATAATGGCTGGTATTCTTTACGGCTTCGGTTCATGGCTTGAATGTGCAAGAATGGTTGGCTCCGGTTCAGCTGCTTACGGCCAGGGCTGGGAGATGGACGCAATTGCAGCCTGCGTAGTGGGCGGCGTATCCTTTACCGGTGGTATTGGTAAGATCTCAGGCGTTGTAGTCGGCGTGTTGATTTTCACCGTACTCATCTACTCACTTACTATCCTCGGTATTGACACAAACCTCCAGTTCGTATTTGAAGGTATCATCATCATTACGGCGGTAACACTTGACTGCCTGAAATATGTGCAGAAAAAATAAAAATCTTTATTTAACATATTCGCCAAAGTAGCGCCTGTAAGAAGGGGAACCTGGGGCGGAGGATAAGGCCGGGCGGCCAAAGGGACGGACCAAAGGCGGCCCGGCCTTATC
>JAGZXV010000311.1 GCA_018378255.1 Clostridiaceae bacterium
TTTCTGCCCGTCGTTTTCCATCCCTGCGGCCTAAGTTTAACTAGACGGTTTCCAGACGCCTTCCAGTACCGTTGGATTCCGGCCAGCCCGTTCCAAATGCACAGCCCGGCCTCCGCCGCCTCGTCCCGCTTTCCTGCTGGTTTTCTCTGGCTCAGGTTAATTTAAGTAAGTTTACAAAAAGCAGGTATTTAGCAGAAGGCTTTATTTTAGTCCATTTTTAACATCGATCGTGAAGGCTTTTTTAAAAAAGCCTTCACGTTTTAATGTCAATCTCCACGTCGCCTTTTATGTAAAAGTCAAGCAACACATTAATCAACCCCTTTTCACGGCGTTCCCCCCGCCAATCGCTCAGATATAAAAATCATCCATTCATACCAGTAAGGACAGTTTTATGAATATTGAAAAGGTTAAGAAAAATGTCATATTATAAAAATTGACAATATCGATAATCGATGTTACGATGAGGATAGGTAATATCGATTATCGATATGAATTGTATGAGGGGGCGCCTTATGGCTAGAGAACAGTTTCAGTCTTTGACAGAGCAGATGTATTACATACTTCTGGCGCTGACGGAGGAACGGTGCGGTGTGGATATTTCCCGCCGGGTGGGGGAGATTTCCGGGGACAGGATACAGATCGGACCCGGCACTCTGTATGCTCTTCTTGAAAAGTTTAAGATATCCGGAATGATTGCGGAAACAGCGATGGAGGGGCGAAAACGGTATTATAAGATAACTCCTTATGGGCGTCGGGTTTTAAAGGAGGAATATGAACGGTTGAAAAAGCTGGTAGAGGAGGGAATGCCTTATGTTGAACTATAAGATATCACTTTTGAGCTTTCAGGCAGACCAATTGGAGGCATTTGCCGAATATTTGGAACAGCAGGCCAGGAAGGGATGGTTTATCGACTGCAAAAGAGCGGATATGATTCCATTTCTTGTTTTTAGGAGGCAAAAGCCAGAAAATAAACGGTTTTCGGTTGTGCTGATTCCCAATATTTCACAGTGGGATACGGACGAGGACAGCCGTGTGGTGGAATACCGGCAGATATGTGAAGAGTATGGCTGGAAATTTGTGGGCAGTTACAGAAAGTTCCGGATTTTCTCATCGGACAACTTGGATGCGGTTCCTATCGAGACGGATCCGGGGCTGTGGTTTGAAACCGTGGGCCGGGAACAGCTTACCAGGACCATTCCCTGTTATCTGATTCTGCTTTTTCTGTTCACGATCCAGATCAGGAGTTTTGCCAAATATCCATCCAGGCACCTGGTGAATAATGATATGGTGGGAGTTTTTGCAGCACAGGTATTGGCGATGCTTTCCATGGCATTTTTAGCGGTGAAAAGCGTGGTTTGGTATGTAAAAACCCGGTTCAGAATAAACTCCGGCCGCCCTCTTAAAACGGTGTCTTTAAAGGGCGTAAAGCGTTCTTCCGGAATTGTTTTCACAGCGGTATTGCTCATGGTTTTTTCTCTGTTTGGGATGGGAGGAAGTACAAAAAAGCTTATATTGGGAGGCGTGGTGTTCGGGGAGATCCTGATGTCCATTGTTATTTCCGGAGCTATTTTCCGGGCTGTTAAGAAGAAGGGAAGGGGATCGCATCGGGAGAATGATGCCGGTTATTTTGTAATCTGTTTTTTCTGTATATTTTTGATGACAGGGATTTTGAATGCTGTTTTATTCAGGATCTTTCCCATGGGCCTGTCGGACCGGGAAATGGTGTTGGAAAATGAGATGGATATTCCTTTCGATCCGTCTGCGTTCGGGTATGAGTGGGATGACAGCCGATATGCCAGAAGTGACGAAAGCATTCTGGCTTCCTTGCAGGGCGGTGCATATAAGAAGGCGGGGAATGACGGGCAGGATGGAAGATTATCGGTCAGCCTGTATACCGCCAGGTATAACTGGGTGTATAATTGGCTGTATGAAGATATGAAAGATGACTATGGAAATGCGTATGTGGTCACTGGGCCGGAAACGACCCGGATGGGAGATATGATCATAGATTTTTACAAGTATGAGATCCCGGATACGCCGTCTGATAAGCGGTTTCTCTATGTTGTGCAGAAGGGGAGTCATATCTTAAAGCTGAACTTCTACAAACAGGATGATAAAGAACTTGTCAACCGTCTGTTGGAAGAGTTTGCGGCCTTTAAGGGACAAGGGGATTTTTGAAATTGTTTGGAGTGTGGATTGTGAGGATAATAGGATGGATTACAGATTAGTGGAAGAAAAAGATTGTGAAGCAATCTTTGGATTAATCTGCTCTTTAGAAGAAGAGATCCTGAATTTTGATGATTTTTGCTGCTGTTATGGGAGCAATTTGAAAAATGACCGGGTTTTCTATCTGGCTGCTGTGGAGAAAGAGGAAATTGCCGGATTTATCAGTGTTCATATGAACTTTCTGCTCCATCACGCTGCGATGATTGCGGAAATACAGGAATTAATTGTCGCGCCGGATCACAGAGGGCAGAAGATTGGCAGAGAATTGATAGAAAGAGCAGGAAAGATGGCGGCAGAAAAGGGCTGCAGGCAGATTGAAGTGTGCTGTAACCGGAAGAGGAACCGGGCCCATCATTTTTACGAATCCTGTGGGATGAGGAACAGCCATTATAAATTCTGTATGAAGTTAAAATAATTGTAAATGAGGAAAGACTATGAAAAAAATATTGGAAACCGGACGTCTTATGCTGCGGGAAATGGAACAGTCGGACTACGAAGCATTGTGCCGAATGCTTCAGGACAGGGAAGTGATGTATGCTTATGAACATGCATTTAGTGATGAAGAAGCCCATCAGTGGCTGGACCGCCAGTTACAGAGATACCGGGAGTTTGGATATGGCCTTTGGGCGGTTGTGCTCAAGGAAGAAAACAGAATGATCGGACAATGCGGCATCACCCGGCAGGATTGTGACGGAAAGACGGTTTTGGAAGTTGGATATCTGTTTGAAAAGGCATATTGGCACCGGGGATATGCGGCCGAAGCCGCCATTGCATGTAAAGAATATGCTTTTGATCAATTGGGGGCGGATGAAGTTTATTCCATCATCAGGGATAATAATCTGGCATCCCAGCAGGTAGCAAAAAGAAATGGCATGGAATGCAGGGGCATGTTTGTGAAGCATTATTATAATATGGATATGCCGCATTTGATATTTTCCGTCAAGAAAATGAACCGGGCAGGAGCAGCGGAATGCGGGGAATTATGGCGGAAAATAGAAGACTGATCTGGTGGCTGGCCAGTGAGGCTTCATCACTATTTATGATGGCTATGTCCGGCTCCAAACGTTCTTGATTATTCATACCATACAGTATAGAATAAAAGAATCAGGCTGGAACCGCAAATGTTAACTGCCGTTGAACTGCTGGTAGTTCGGCGGCTTTTTGGGCAGCAATATGTTCCGGCATGGAGGATTATATGGATAAAGTCAGAAAACATATCATATTTTATGGCCGCGTACAGGGTGTGGGGTTCCGCTATACAGCCTGTTACCTGGCCCGTCCGATGGGCCTTACGGGATGGGTAAAAAACCTGTGGGACGGCAGTGTGGAAATGGAAGTACAGGGACCGGAAGAAGACATTGAGGAATTCCTTCTTCGCCTGGAAAACGGCCGTTTCATACAGATTGACAGAATGGACAAACAGGACATTCCCACAAAGAAGGAACATGATTTTACAGAAATCTGGAGTTAAATTAGAGGAGTACAGCTATGATGCCGAAAACGAACATGACAACCCTGTGCTATCTGGAGAAGGATGACAGCTATCTGATGATGCACCGGGTAAAAAAAGAGCAGGATGTGAATAAGGATAAATGGATCGGGGTAGGAGGACATTTTGAAGAAGGGGAAAGCCCGGAGGAATGTTTAAAACGGGAAGTGAAGGAGGAAACCGGTCTGACATTGACCGACTATCGTTTCCGGGGGATTATCACTTTTATCTCGGATAAATGGCAGCCGGAGTATATGTGCCTCTATACTTCTAAAGGTTTTGAGGGGGAGATGACATC
>JAGZXV010000312.1 GCA_018378255.1 Clostridiaceae bacterium
CAGTACCGGAATTACCGGCCGGTGAAGAGAATTATGAACATCATACCCACGTCCATAAAATCGGACGAAAAAAATGAGTTCCAGCAGATCGAACTCTATCACGGGGAAATGCACCGTTTAAACCTGTTCATGCAGAACAAACTGAATAATATGTCCAAAAATGTCTGCGAACTCTATTTTTACTCCAAATTAAAAGGGATTAATTTCCATATCCAGGAAAATGATATCATGAGCACCATGAGCCTGGACTTTTCCGATAAGCATTTTGTCATCGCGTCCATCTATGCGGACAGCCACAGTTTCTCCCAGGATGATATCATGAAAAATTGGGAACTTTTACAGTTCGCTGTCAATAATGTATCCGATGAGATCTTACAGGATCATCTTCCCCATGAACATATCCAGGATGAGTTTTTCCATGTATTCTTTTTCATACTGGACAAAAACCAGTTTGAAGAATGGAACCGTTCGGGACCAGGCCTGTTAGAAGACATATTCAAGTTTTTTAAGAGCCAGTTCCACATTGACCTCTTTATCACCGTCAGCCAGGCATTTGAGAATTTTGAACAGACCTCCTCTGTTTATGCCGATGTCATCACAGCTTTTGAGGATTGCTACGCCAAAAAACAGCCCGGTGTATATTCAGCCTCTCCTTCCAAAAAGGCCCCGGGATTCTCCGATACAAAATTCAGCGAATATTCCCGGGATATCAACCTGGCTGTTTTTCAGCACGACTACGACAAAGCTGCTGCTTCCGTACACAGCTATATCGGCTACCTGAAGCAGTATAACTGTTCAAAAATCATTGTGCGCTACAACGTTTACTCCTTAATCGCCACAATCCTAATGGATTCCGGGGATTATATCAGCCAGACCACACGCGATACCATTGAATCCTATTTATCAAATTCCTTGAACTGTAATTCATTAGAAGAATACGAATCACACATTAACCAGCTGCTCCATTACCTGTGTGACCAAAACCTCAACATTACGGACAATATTCAGGACAAGGAAAACCAACTGGTTAAGAAAATTAAAAATTACGTTGAGAACTACTATTCCGACTACAGCCTGAATGTTACGTCCGTAGCCGAAGCAGTTAATCTGTCCCCTAATTATATGTCAAAGATCTTTAAAAACAATACGAAAGAAGGCCTTCTGTCCTATATAAATAACGTGAGAATCAACCATGCCAAAGAACTTCTGCGCACCACCAATATCAATGTGGACGAAATCGCCCTGATGGTAGGTTTCTCCAACACCAGGTCCTTTAGAAGGAACTTCCAGAACCTGACGGGAATTACCGCAACCGATTATCGCAACGGGGTAAGATGATATCCGTTTAACGGCACATTTCCGGCGTAATATCTTCATAAACATGTTTTTCCCGGCAAAACCTCTGACCTTCAAACAAACCGGCCGCCGTCGTTTTAACCACAATATCCAGTCTGGTTTCCCCATATTCAAACGCCCGGCCGGGCACCTCAAAAATATAAGGCTGCCATGCGCAGGCCCCTGTTTCAAAACCGCCTATCCTCAGGCGCACTGAATCAGAAAGCCATGGCGCGTCCATTTGAATCAAAACGGTATCTTCCCCCTCATCCACTGTGACGGACATCCATTTTGTAAAGGTGATTTCCCCGTAATAAAAAGGCAGCCCCAGCTCTGTCAAGTCTGTCATCTTTCCCTTATGAATGGGAGAGAGCAGGTTCCATGTCTTCTCCTTTCCCCCCACCCGGAAATTCCCAAACAAACAGAGGGGGTTGCGCATTCCCCCATAGGAAACATCCGTCTGTACGTCCGCTTCAATCAGGTTTTTTCCCTCCTGAAGCAGGCCGCTCACTTCTGCCGCCAGGTTGGTGCTCAGATAGATCATTTTGGGGGCAAAGTTTTCTTCCCTGAGAACATGGCCGTTGATCCGAATCTGCCAATCCCCTAAAAATGTCCCCGGCTCCATTACCAGATAAATTTCTTGGTCCTCCTGACCCAGAATCCCACCGCAGTAAAATTCTATATGATAACAAACCTGAACCCCCTCAAATTCCAATTCCTTGGGACAGCCGAAATACTTTTTCTGCACCACAGGCCGCAGAAATCCCGCCACTTCCATCTGGTCGATCACAGGGGCCGTATCCACCGCCTTCTCCTGTCCGTCCGGCAGGGTCATAATCCAGCGGGAAAGCCTTAGGGCATTGGGCCTGTCTGTGGAAAATTCCATACATTCCTCCAGAGATATTGTGAATGATTTCCGTTCTCCGGCCTCTCCCTGCCGCACAATCCGCGATCCCAAGGCTGGCAGAATCAATTCCCTGGCGTTTCCGCCCGGAAACTGGATCTGCATTTTCCGTTCAACCGGCGTTGTATTTACTAAAAAGAGCGCTTCCCGCCCGTCTTCCCCGGTTCCGCTGGCGCTAGGAATTCCTTCCCTTCCCAGGCCGTCCAACGGGGTGATCTGCCACCTGCCGGGGCAGTTCTCCTTCAGCCAGAGGATCAAATCCTCTGTTTCCGCCGCATAATAAACAGTTCCCATATTCCTGGATTCCCTGGATTCTCTGTTTCTGTAGGCGTCCCAAATTTTTTTTCCGTTACTGCCAAAAAGCCGTTCCACCTCTTTTATCTGATCCGAATTCTCTATCTGTTCAAACGGCACGGTGGACAAAGAGCACAATTTTCCGCCCTTTTTTGCAAATTCCACAACCTTTTTGCAGGCACCTGCTTCTAAATTCCTCATAGGTGGCAGCAACAGCACCTCGTACTCTTCCCCATGAATCACAAATGTTGTGTTTTCTCCGCCTTCCACCACTGTTCCCTGTGCCAAAAGATCCGGGTCGATGATATAATAATCCAGATCATGATAAAGCATGGCGTTCTGCATTTTTGCAAAGTCTTCCTTCAATAAGGCCTGCTCTTTTAAATTGGAGGTCCAAACGGAGGTTACCGGATCGACTGCCAGAATTCTGATCCGGCGTTTTAACGCCTGCAAAAAATGTCCCAAACCAACGGCATATTCCGTAAGGCAGGACGCATCCTCCCACCACGGCATCTGAAAGAACGCAGATGGAGGCGCGTCATATTTTTTCAACCCGTCAGTCGTATAAAAAAATCCATGGATCACATAAAAGTCCACTCCCTGCACCGCCAGCCAGTCAAAAATCCACTTTAAATCCTGCATTGTCATGCCCCAGCCGATGCTGTGGCCCGCTTCACAGAGAGCTGCCGGTTTATCATAAAAATGGGCTGCGGAGCTGATCATTTTGCCATTGGAACGGTATCTTTCACTGACCATTTTAGCCGTGCTCCCAACTTTTTGGTGACCGGCATCAATTCCCGGAATATGTACATACTCCAATTCCCTGCTGCGCATGATCGGTTTTTCACCGATGTACAGCAGATCATTGTTCTCGCACCAATCATAAACCTGCTTATCATAGCTCTCAATAAAACAGTCCGTTGCGGTGTTCCAGTATGCATACCTGACATTAGATGAGAGTTCCCCCATATCTTCCCAAATAGCCGGAAGGCAGGAAATCAAATCAATTCCATACCGGTTTCTAACCTGCTCCGGAAGCAGAGGGGACCATGGCTCTTTATCGGGAAACGCGGTGACTTCATCGGTGAAAAACCCTTTAACGGTGTATCCAAATTCATCTCCCACAGCCTGTTTGTACCTTTCATGCGTTAACTCTATAAAGTATTTAACCGCCTCTGGGTTCATGGTATCTATGAAATTTTCAAAGTATTTGAAATGATCCATTACCACTTCCGTAACAAAATAAATTTTCCATTTGCCTAACGGAGGCGTCCAGCACAGCAGTTTTCCTAAATCTCCTGTAAAATACCGTTTTTTATTGTATTTTGTCAGGCCGCTGTATTGAAACACTTCCTGCTGGTATCCGGTGCCCGCATATTCCACGATATCGATATAATCATCCAGATTCCAGGAACCGTTCTTTATGCGGTAGGCTCTTGCCAGGATAACCCGCCCCCAGGGGGCGAACAGACGC
>JAGZXV010000313.1 GCA_018378255.1 Clostridiaceae bacterium
GATGAGATGAAAAAAAATTATTTTATAAAAGCTCTGCTAAAAACGGTTATCATCGGGGCTCTCAGCATATTGTTTATTCTGCCTTTAGTGTGGATGATCTGTTCCTCATTGAAAACCACCAGCGAAGTGTTTGCAAGGCCCTATTACTGGCTGCCGAAAGTGGCCCGATGGGATAATTATGCTGTGGTATGGACGGATGAAAAGGTGAGCATGCTCAGATCTTATTATAATTCCATAAAAATAGTGGTTTTCAGTACCATCGGGCAGATTGCGATCGCTTCTATGGCTGCTTATGCTTTTGCGAAAATCAAGTTTGCGGGCAAGAATCTGGTGTTCCTTCTGTTTTTATCTTCCATGATGATTCCGTCCCAGGTTACGATCATCCCCAGGTTTATGCTGTTTAAATCCATGGGCCTGTACAATAACCACTGGGCCATCATACTGCCGTCCTGGTTTGGAGCCACTGCGATTTTCATGCTCAGGCAGTTTTATATGGGGCTGCCGGATGATTTGATGGAGGCTGCTAAAATTGACGGGGCCGGTCATGTGAGGATTTTTACCCAGGTGATGCTTCCGCTGACAAAATCGGCCATGGTCTCATTGGTGGTGCTCGCTTTTATCGCTGCCTGGAATGAATATATGTCCCCGCTGATTTTCATTACGGATACCCATAAATATACCATTGCCCAGGCTATACGCTGGTATCTGCTGGATGAACTTCAGCGGTATGAACTGACAATGGCAAGCGCTACCAGCGCCATCGTGCCGGCCGTGATTTTGTTCATCTTCTGCCAGAAATACTTTGTGGAAGGAATTGCAACTGCCGGAGTGAAAGGCTGATGAGGAGGAAATGATATGTTGATTTCAGTGAATTCGGGACTTCACAGCGCCAGGCCCGGAAAAGAAAGAATTCCGATGGAGGAAGCTTTAATATTCTTTGCAGATATGGGATTTGAGGCTGTGGATATCAATTTTTCCGCCGTGATCCGCAAGGGGGAACTGGATCACGAACCCGTTTTGGACGGGGACTGCTGGCGGGAACGGATACGGGGGATAAAGGCCCGGGCCGATGAGCTGGGACTGGTGATCTCACACAGTCATGCGCCTTTTCAGTTCCGTTATGATGATAAGGAAAACCCGGAATATGCATTCTGCTCAGATATGATGTTCCGCTCCATTGAAGCCACGTCCATCCTGGGGGCAAAATACATTGTGGTGCATCCTTTAGTGAGCGCGGACAAGAAAAAGACGCTGGTAAAGGAGAGCATAGAAGAGCTGGCGGTATATGCGGAATTCGGCAGGAAACTGGGCGTAAAACTGGCAGTTGAAAACATGACATCTACGAGTGTGGAAGAAATACTGGAAATAGCCGGCGGAGTTTCCCAGGCGGTATGTCTGGATACCGGGCATGGAAATATTCACGGAATGGATTTATATCAGGCGGTTTTAGAACTGAATGACAGGCTGAAGGTGCTGCACCTTCATGATAACTTTGGAAAATTGGGGGAGGGCGTTCATTGCGACAAGCACCTTCCGCCTTACTTTGGAACCATAGACTGGGAATTGTTTGTAAAAGGGCTGACAGAGACCGGATATCAGGGAACATTCAATTATGAAGTGAATGTATCCCGGATTCCGGAAGAGGCCAGAGAAGAGATGGCGCGCTATCTGGTCAGCGTGGCCAGAACGCTTCTGAAGCGGAACAGATAGGGAGGAACTATGAAAAAGGAAATATTATGCTATGGAGATTCCAATACCTGGGGATGCATTCCCAGATGGAAGGATTCTCTGCTGCCGTCCGAGCGGTATGATGAGGAAACCAGATGGCCTTGTGTGATGGCCTCTGAACTGGGCGCCGGATATCATGTGATAGAGGAAGGGCTTGGAGGAAGAACTACGATTTATGATGATACCCAGGAACTATATAAGCGGGGAATTGACTATCTGCTGCCCTGTCTCCTGACCCACCGGCCGCTGGATCTGGTGATTATCATGCTGGGAACCAATGATTTGCAGTTGAGAAACCAGCGGGAGGCATTAACGGAAGAACGGCTGGGAAAAGGAATTGAGGAATTGGTGAAAGTGGTTAAAGATACGGACAAATGCGGGCGTGGAAACCAGGCGCCGCAAATCCTTATCATAGCGCCAATCCCCATCAAAAAGGCCAAAGGGCGGGTCGGCGTATATGCCCAATTCGGAGAAGAGGAAGGGGAACGGCTTTCCTGTCTGTTTCCACAGACGTATGAACAGATCGCAAAGAAATACGGATGCGGATTTTTAAATTCCGCATGTTATGCAAAACCGGATGACGGGGATGGAGTGCATTTTACAAGGGGCAGCCATCCAAGGCTTGGACGGGCTGTGGCGGCTAAGGTGAAAGAAATGATGGAGGAATAGAGGCGGGATGAAAGCAAAAGCGGTGCGGCTGCATGGAGCGTCAGATTTGAGGCTGGAGGAATTTGAGCTCCCTGCAATCAAAGAGGATGAGATTTTAGTAAAAGTGATTTCAGACAGTATCTGTATGTCGACTTATAAATGTGCTGTATTAGGTACGGCCCATAAACGGGTTCATGAAGATGTGGCGGACCATCCGGCCATCATGGGCCATGAATTTGCCGGAGTGATTGTGGAAGTGGGGGAAAAGCATAAGAACCGGTTCCGGCCGGGCATGAAGTTCACCCTTCAGCCGGCGCTTAATTATAAAGGGACCATGTGGTCGCCGGGATATAGTTATGAGTTTTTCGGAGGGGACTGCACTTACTGCATCATTCCCCCGGAAGTTATGGAACTGGGATGCCTGCTGGAATATAAAGGGAGGGCCTATTATGAAGCTTCCCTGGCGGAACCCATGTCCTGTTCCATCGGGGCATTTCACGCCTGTTACCATACTGAGATGGGAATCTATCAGCATGAGATGGGAATCAGGGAAGGCGGAAAAACGGCGATTCTGGCCGGAGCAGGACCTATGGGTCTGGGAGCGCTGACTTATGCGCTTCACTGTGACAGAAGGCCCGGGATGATTGTGGTGACGGATATCAACCAGGAACGGCTGGAACGGGCAGAGGCTCTTTTCCCTGTGGAAGAAGCGGAGAAAGAGGGGATTGAACTGCATTTTATCAACACTTCCCAATTGGAAGATGCGGCGGAGTATTTAAAAAATCTGTCAAAGGGCGGATTTGATGATGTGTTCTGCTTTACTCCGGTGGAAGCGCTGGTGGAACTGTCGTCGGACATTCTGGGACGTGACGGGTGCCTGAACTTTTTTGCGGGGCCCACGGACAGGCAGTTTAGCAGCAGGATTAATTTTTATGATGTCCACTACAATTCCACCCATGTAATGGGGACGACAGGAGGGAATACGGATGATATGCTGGAATCCCTGCGCCTGACGGAGAGCGGAAAAATCAATCCGGCGGTTATGGTGACCCATGTAGGCGGACTGGACAGCTGTGCAGAGGCCACGCTGAACCTGCCATACCTGCCTGGCGGAAAGAAACTTGTCTACACACAGATCAGCATGCCGATGACTGCGATTACGGACTTTAGAAAATTGGAGCAGCAGGACAGGCGTTTTGGAAAATTAGCGGATATTGTGGAGACCAACCGGAATTTATGGTGTGCCCAGGCGGAGGAGTATCTTCTGGAAAATTGGCCGGCTGAGTGCTGATGGCTTTGGACGCGGAATGAAGCGAAGGTATGCGGCTGAAAATAATGGTAAATAATTTTCAAAAAGGGCTTGACTATTTTGGCTTGATAGTGTATAAATATCATTGTTGTGTTGATGGGCTATCGCCAAATGGTAAGGCAACGGACTCTGACTCCGTCATTTCAAGGTTCGAATCCTTGTAGCCCAGGTTTTTGAATCCCGCAGATTTAGGTCTGCGGGATTTTTTATTTCATAGGAAAGTTCATCCTATGAAATAAAAAAGCCCTCCGGGCAGGAACGCACTACGGCGGCAGGGAATTATGTCGCTGAAGCGACCCGCCGTAGGCG
>JAGZXV010000034.1 GCA_018378255.1 Clostridiaceae bacterium
CCAGGGTGATCTGCAAATGTTCCTTAGCCAGCTTTTTTATCCCAGGTACAATCCCGCAGGTGGATACCGTTATATTTCTCTGGCTGATGTTCAGCCCATTTTCATCTGAAATCAGGCGGATAAACTGTACCAGATTCTCATAATTATCCATAGGTTCTCCCGAACCCATCACAACCACATTCGAAACCCGTTCTCCCGTAGAAGCCTGTATCCTGTAAATCTGATCCAGCATTTCCGCCGGCGTCAGATTCCGCTCCAGCCCATCTAACGTGGACGCACAGAAACGGCACCCCATCCTGCATCCCACTTGAGAGGAAATGCAGACGGAATTGCCGTGTTTGTATTTCATGAGGACGCTTTCAATCACATTGCCGTCCTTAAGACGGAACAGATACTTTCTGGTCCCGTCTATCTGGGATATCTTCATATCTGCAATTTCAAGAGCAGTGATTTCGCAAGTCTCTTTTAATGTTTCCCTCAGCTGTTTGGGCAGGTTTGTCATCTCGTCAAAACCGGCCGCAAGCTTCACATGCATCCACTGGTAGATCTGCTTCGCCCGAAACTGCTTTTCTCCAAGCTCTGCAACCGTCTTTGTTAAATTTTCCAGGTTTAATGACTTAATATCTTTCTTTTCCATATCTACTTTCTGCGGAATACCGACAGGAAGAATCCATCACAGGGATGGATGCCAGGAAGAAGCTGGATAAAGCCTTCTTTCATGGACTCTTCTTTCAGATTTTCCCCTAACCGTCCTTCTATATTGACTGGTTCAAACGGATAATGATCCCCGAACCATCTCGCATTTTCTTCATTCTCTTCAGGATTGACCGTACAGGTACTGTATACCAGATACCCGCCTGGTTTCACATACTGCCATACCACCGACAGGATATCCCTCTGAAGCTTTACCAGGTCTTCTGCCTTTTCTTTTGTCATATTAACCTTAATATCCGGCTTCTTCCCCATAATTCCCAAACCGGAACAGGGCAGATCGGCCAAAAGCACATCCGCCTTTTCCACAGAATCAGGGTCGAATTCCAGCGCATCCTGAACTTTTGCATGAATGTTGGCAAATCCTGTCCGGCTGATGTTTTCCCGTATCAGATTCACCTTCTGATCTGTTAAATCCCTGACATCCACCTGACCTGTCCCTTTTAAACGGTCCGCCACATGGAGACTTTTTCCTCCTGGCGCGCCGCATACATCAATCACATAATCGCCCTGTTTTAAGGGAACCGCCTGAGCCACAAAGCTGGAGCTCATATCCTGTACCTGGATCCAGCCTTCTGTGTAGGCATGAAGGCCTTCCAGATAATCATATTCCGAAAGGAATAAAATAATATCAGAATAAGCAGAAGTTTCAATCCGAACCTTCTGCTCTTTCAAACTTTCCGTAATCTGTTCTTTGGAAGCTCTGTCCAAATTGCAGCGCACTGCCAGTTTTGACGGTTTTAAAAAGGATTGGGCCATGACTTCTATGGTCTTTAGGCTGTACTTTGTTTCCCACAGCTTTAAAATCCATTCAGGAATCGAATAGCGGACGGAATCGTCCGGCCAGACAAAGGTTTCTTTCTGACGGGCAACATTTCTCAAAACCCCGTTGACAAAGCCTTTCAGGCCCTGAAACCTTCTTTTCACTGCCAGCTTCACAGCTTCGTCACAGGCTGCCGAATCCGGCACCCGGTCCATATACATGATCTGGTAAACCGACATGCGCAGGATCGTCCTGATCATCGGCTTCATCTTTCTGACCTTCACGTTTGAGAGCTGGTTTATCATATAATCGATCTGGATCAGATACTCCAGGGTTCCGTCCACGATTCTTGTGATAAAGGAACGTTCTGTCTTATCCAGATACTGGTATTTGCCCAATGCCTGTCTGAGCACAATATGGCTGTAACCATTGTTTTCAAGTATTTCATAAAGCACATCCAGTGCGATTTCTCTGCTGTTTACCGACTTAGTCACGGTCTCTTCTTCCTCCAAACAGGATTAATAGACGGAGCAGCTGCAAAACAGAAGCCGCTACGGCCGCCACATAGGTGAGCGCTGCCGCGCCCAGCACCTTTTTTGTATGGTCCAGTTCCGAATCCTGTAAAATCCCCGTTTCCCCTAAAAGCGCCACCGCCCGTGAAGAAGCATTGAATTCTACAGGCAGTGTGATGACCTGAAATAAAACCACCAGCACAAACATCCAGATTCCTACCTCTATGAAAGAGGTAAAACCGATCAGCAGGCCGATTAAAATCAAAGGCAGGGATAATTTTGCGCCGAAATTGGCAACCGGAACAAATGCTCCTCTGATCTTCAATGGAGCATATCCCACATTATCCTGAATCGCATGGCCGCATTCATGGGCCGCTACGCCGATAGACGCTACGGAACTGGAACCGTATACTGAATCCGACAAATTCAGCGTTTTATTCCGCGGGTCATAGTGGTCGGTTAACTGCCCCGGCACAGAGCGGACGGTGACATCATAGATTCCCTGGGAATTCAAAAGTCTTCTGGCCGCCTCAGCTCCGGTCATTCCGGTCATGCTGCGCACCCTGGAATACTTATTAAATGTAGATTGTACCCGGGAGGACGCCCACATGGACAACAGAGCGCCTATGAGCACTAAAATCATCGTTGGATCATAATAATAGAACATATTACTCTCTCCTTTCAAAAACAGTACCACACTCAATGGCATACCCTCTTAAAAAAGAGGAGATATCCATCCTTTTCTTTCCTTCCAGCTGCAATTCCCTGATTGACAGCGCCTGATCTCCTGTTTTTACCACCAAAGAATCCGAACTGCAGGCTACAACCTGTCCCGGCTTTCCTTCTCCGTTCCATTCAGTTACCTGGGCGGACCAGATCTTTAAAGTCTTTCCGTTCCACATAGTATACGCACTTGGCCATGGGTTTAGTCCCCTGATCAGGCGCTCAATGGAGGCTGCCGAAGCGCTCCAGTCAATATCTCCCAGTGTTTTTGTAAGGCGGCTGGCATAACAGGTTCCTTCCTCCGTCTGTGGGACGGGCACAATGGTCTTCTTTTCCAGCCCTTCCAATGTGGACAGGATTAACCTGGCTCCGGCACTGCTCAATTTATCATGAAGGCTTCCGCCAGTTTCGTCTTTATCAATCGGAATTATGACTTTTTCCAGCATATCTCCCGTATCTATTCCCACATCCATCATCATGGTTGTTATTCCGGTTTCTTTTTCGCCATCAATGATTGCCCATTGGATTGGCGCCGCTCCTCTGTATTTTGGCAGGAGGGATGCATGGATATTCACACAGCCATATTTCGGCATATCCAGAATGGTTTTTGAAACGATCTGTCCAAATGCCACCACCACAATCACATCAGGATTCAGCTCTTCCAATATCTTTATAAATTCAGGATCTCTGACCTTCACCGGCTGATAGACCGGAATCTGGTATTCCAAAGCTTTTTCCTTAACAGGAGGCATTAAAACGGATTTTCCTCTTCCCTTCGGTTTATCCGGCTGTGTTACCACAGCTGCTACATCATGGCCCGCATTAACCAATGACACTAAAATATTCACGGAAAATTCAGGCGTACCCATAAAAACTATACGCATTGCGATCTACTCCTCTTCATCCTCTTCTTCGGCTTCCACATCCATCAGTTCGCCTTCTACCAGTTCAACGTAAAGCTGCCCCTGAAGATGGGCACACTCATGGCAGATTGCCCTTGCCAGCAGGCCTTCGCCTTCCAGCACATACTCTTCCAGATTCTCGTTCAAAGCCTTTACTTTAACGTGATCCGGCCTCGTTACGGTTCCCACCTTGCCCGGAACGCTTAAACATCCTTCCGGACCGGTCTGGCTTCCCTCTTCTTCTATAATCTCGGGATTGATCAGTACATACTGATTGCCGTCTTCCACATCAATCACCACGATCTGCTTTAATATACCTACCTGGGGAGCTGCAAGGCCCACGCCGCAGGCCTCATACATGGTTTCAAACATATCTTCTATCAGGTCTGCGGTTCTCGGCGTCATCACCTTCACCGGTTTGCATTTTTTATTTAATATCTCGTCTCCAATTGTTCTTATCTGTCTTACTGCCATAATTCCTCTCAATCTGCCGCCAAAACGGCTTCTATTTATGAAAAATCATACTGGATCATGACCTGGGTAAAAAAAACGTCCTCTTTCATCTTCTGTTCCAGTCTGTCCCTAATTTTAATTAGTATATCATAATTTACGTGTTTCAAATATAAAATTTTTCTGTATATATCATTAACTTTGTATACTGATGCTTCCACAGGCCCTGTGACCTGTATATTCTCTGCTTTTTCCGCTTCACCTGCCCACATTGCCAGCTTTTCGGCCGCCTGGGAGAGCTCCTCTTCTGATCTGGACGACATTTGAATGGTCAAAAGCCTGCATGCAGGCGGATACTTCATCAGGCTGCGAAATGCCATTTCTTCCTGGTAAAAAGATTCATAATCCTGTTTTGCAGCGGCCTGGATGCTGTAATGGCCGGGATTGTAGGTCTGAATGACCACATTTCCCCCCTTTTTTCCTCTTCCTGCGCGTCCGGCTGCCTGAGTCAGCAGTTGGAACGTCCGTTCTCCTGCCCGGTAATCAGAGGTATACAAAGATAAATCCGCCGCTATGGCTCCTACCAAAGTCACATTGGGGAAGTCATGTCCCTTTACAATCATCTGGGTTCCGATGAGAATATCGGCTCCGCCTTCTGCAAACTTAGCCAATATCTCCTCATGTCCGCCCTTTTTGGAAGTGGTATCCAGATCCATTCTCAGGATTCTGGCGTCAGGGAACATCTTTGCCGCCATCATCTCAAGTTTCTGGGTCCCTACTCCAAAGTTGGCGATATAAGGGGAACCGCAGGACGGACACTTGTTCGGCAGGGGAATCTGATAACCGCAGTAATGGCAGACCAGCTGTTCATTTTTATGAAGCGTCAGTGTCACATCGCAGTGAGGACATTTGATGGCCTCACCGCAGGAACGACAGGAAACAAAATTGGCATAGCCCCGCCGGTTGATGAACAAAATCACCTGTTCCCTCTTCTCCAGCCTGTCCTGAATCAGCATCTGAAGCTGGCGGCTGAACACGGATTTATTGCCCTCCTTCAGTTCCTGCCTCAAATCCACGACCGACACCTGGGGCAGACAGCTGTTTTCCACCGCACGCTTAGTCAGCCTGTATAACCGGTATTCTCCCCGGACTGCTCTCACATAGGCATCTAACGACGGGGTGGCCGACCCCAGCACAACGCTGGCGCCGCACATATCCGCAATCTCCACAGCCACTTCCCTGGCATGGTAACGGGGTGAAACCTCACTTTTATAAGCGCCTTCATGCTCTTCATCTATAATAATTAAACCTGGATTTTCAAATGGTGTAAACAGGGCCGATCTGGGGCCGATCATAATATCAATCTCCCCATGTTTCGCCCGTTCAAACTGATCGAACCGCTCTCCCGCGGACAACCTGGAGTTGATAATGGATACGCGGTTTCCAAACTGGCTGTAAAAACGCATCACAGTCTGGTAGGTAAGGGCGATTTCAGGGATCAGCACGATCACCTGCCTGCCCCTGCTTATGACGTGGCGGATCAGCTCCATGTATACTTCCGTTTTTCCGCTTCCCGTAACCCCCATTATCAGGCTGGTTTTATGGATTCCCAAATCATAATCACTTACAAAACCATCCACAATTTCCTGCTGCTCCGGATTGAGCGTCTTGCGTACCGCATCCTGTTTGCCAACATGAACCGGATTCCTGTATTTAGTTTCCGATACTATGGCTATCATCTGTTTTTCTGCCATAGTCTTTATGGTAGCAGGCGAAAGCTTCATTCCGGTTATTGCGGTCTCATAAGGAATCTCTGGCCGTTGGCGGAAAGAAGAGAGAAGCCTTACCCTGGCTTTATAATTTCTGTGTCCGGCTTCGGCGATAGCTGTTTCCAGCTCTGCACCGTGCAAAAGGCACTTGATGATCCGTTTCTCTTTCGCCTTCACCTGCTGCTTCACCGGAAGAACGGTTTTCAGCGCCTGATTCATGGTGGAGCCATAATATTCCTTCATCCACCAGGCCAGCTTTATGAGCCGGGATTCAGCCGTCACACCGCCATCTACCAGACCGCAGATCTCTTTCATTTTCAGCGGATCATATTCCGCCTGATCCGTAACTTCAACCACATACCCCTTCCTGACATGGTTTCCCATGCCGAAGGGAATGCGTACCTGGACGCCGGCACAGACCTGGTCTTTCAGCGTTTCCGGTATCCTGTACTGGAATGTTTTATCTACTTTTTCATGTGAAATATCAATAATTACACTGGCATATGCCTTTGCCATTCTTCCACCTGTCTATTCTGATTTTTTCTTTAAATAGAAACTGGAAATCTCTCCCAGGTTCATACTGTTAGATCCTTTAAAGAGGACTGCGTCTCCGGATTTCAGTTCATTGTCCAGATAATCTTTCAGCTCATCTTTATCCATAAACCGGGACACTTTAATTCCACTGTTATTCTGTGTGATTCCGTCTGCAATATACTCTGCCAGCCCGCCTAATACGGCTACTGTATCAACCGGTTTCCCGCTTATGTACGCTCCCACTTCATAATGGAATTCAGGCGCATTCTCTCCCAATTCTTTCATATCAGCCAGGACAGCGATCTTTCTGCCCGCATTCTGAATGGAAAGCAGAACATCAATTCCCGCTTTCATGGAAACCGGACTCGCATTGTAAGTATCATCGATTATAGTAATTCCATTTACCGTATCAATCTGCTGCCGGCTTTTAAATCCATTAAACCGGCTCAAAGCTGCCGCCGCATTCTCCATCGGAATTCCATATTCACAGGCGGCCGCAAGCGCCGCCATGGCATTTAATACATTATGCATTCCCATAATTCCGAGTTTCACTTCAGTCCGGTCTGCCCCATGAACAGCCGTAAAATGCGGAAAACCGTTTTTCAGGCATATGTCTTCGGCGCGGTAATCGCAGTTTTTACCGGTTCCGTAATACAAGGTGTTAAAACCGTCCCTCGCCTTTGCGTTCATCAGCATATCATCATCGCCGTTTAACAATAGAATCCCGCCAGGTTTTAATCCGTCCTGAATTGTCAGCTTTTCACGGTAAATATTTTCCCGGCTTCCAAGCTGTTCAATATGTGCGACCCCGATATTGGTCACAACAGCCATATCGATCCGGGCAATCCGGGCGATCACCGTCAGTTCCCCGGGCTCGCTCATTCCCAGCTCAATCACCCCGATTTCGTCATCTTTTGTGATCTCCGATAGGGTTATGGGCACGCCCACCTGGCTGTTATGGTTTCCCGGTGTTTTATATACCTGATATCCGGCGGATAAAGCCGCAGCAATCATCTCTCTGGTGGTGGTCTTACCCACGCTTCCCGTCACCCCGATTAGGGGGAGGCTGAGACGTTTCCTGTAATACCGTCCGATATCCTGGAGCGCCTTTTTTGTATCTTCCACCCGGATATAGGGGCAGGCAGAATCTGCGCTGTCATGTTCACTGGTGAGTACGGCTGCCGCGCCGTTTTCAACCGCCTGGCCGATAAAACGGTGGGCGTCCACCTTTTCACCGATCAACGGCACAAACAGAGCGCTGCCCTTCATCGTCCTGGAATCAATGCTGATATGGTCAAGTGAAAGTTCCGGGCTGCCGCAGAGCAGTTTTCCCCCTGTCGCTTCCACAATATCTCTTACTGTTATCCCTTCCATAGCTTTCCTCGCTTTTTTCGCGGCTCCCGGCCTTTTATAATTTTTTCACGGTCTCTTCAATGACCGCCCGGTCCAAAAACGGATATCTGACTCCGTTAATCTCCTGATAATCCTCATGTCCCTTTCCAATCACCGCTATCATATCTCCCGGCTGGGCATGGGTAATGCTGTATTCAATGGCTTCTCTCCGGTCAGGGATCTCAATAAACGCCCCTCCTGTTTTTTCAATGCTGCCCCGGATATCGGCAATAATATCTTCCACCTTTTCAAACCTGGAATTATCGGCGGTGATGATGCATAAATCCGCCAACCGGCCTCCGATCTCGCCCATGGAATACCGTCTGTCTTTGGAACGGTTTCCTCCACAGCCGAACACACAGACAAGCCGTTTGGGATTGTAATCCCTAAGGGTTTTCAGCAGGCTTTCCATGCTCACCGCATTGTGGGCATAATCCACGATCACGGTGCATGTTGGCGATGCATAGACAATTTCCATCCTGCCGTTAACACTCAAATGTTCCAGCGCATGACAGATTTTTTCTTTGGGCAGCCCCAAAAAGCTGCATACACTGACTGCCGCCAAGGCGTTGTATACATTAAACCGGCCTGGAATATTCACTTTCAGTTCAAGTTCATATTCCCCTGTAACCTTAAAATCCAATCCTACAAAATCAGGTTCCGCCACATATCTGATATCCTTTGCCATAAAACCGGCGTCTTTATCCAGGCTGAATGTATGACATGCGCAGGCTGCCCGGCGGATGATTTCTTCATAATGAGGGTCATCCCTGTTGACAAGCCCTGTCCTGCAGCGGTTTAACAGCTGTGATTTATAATAAAGATATTCATCAAAATCAGCGTGTTCGTCCGGTCCGATATGATCCGGAGAGATGTTGGTGAACAGACCGTAATCAAAGAAAATCCCATCCACCCGGTGCATTTTCAGCCCCTGGGAGGAAACTTCCATGATCATATATTCACATCCGGCCTCCACCATTTTAGAAAAATATTCCTGAAGCTCATAGGATTCCGGAGTCGTATTTCTGGTGGGATAAGTCTCTTCTCCGATCACTGCGCCGTTGGTACCGATCATGCCCACCTTTTTTCCGGCTGTTTTAAGAATCGCCTTTATCATATGGGTTGTGGTTGTCTTTCCTTTGGTGCCTGTCACCCCGATGGTAATCATCTTCTCCGCCGGATATCCAAAACGGGCCGCCGATAATAGGGCCAGAGCTTTTCTGGAATTATCCACACGAATAACCGTCACCCCGTCCGGGACGGATTCCAGATCCTTTTCGATCACCAAAGCCTTTACGCCCTTTTGCACCACATCATCTATAAAATCATGGGAATCAATTCTCGATCCCATCATACAGACAAATACTGTCTGGTCTTTTGCCTTTCTGGAATCATAGATCACATCCGTGACTTCCAGATCCAGAGTTCCCTGCAGCAGTTTATATTCAATTTTATCTAACCACTGGATTAATTTCATATCTACCTCCCAATCTTTTATTCGTGTTCTGGCCTGATCAGGGACGGAAGATCACATCCTCCGTCCCCGTTTATTTAGAATAATCCTACAATTACGCCATCGTCATTTACATCGATATTATCTGCAGCCGGTTTTTTGGGCAGACCCGGCATAGTCATGATCGCGCCTGTCAGAACAACAACAAAGCCGGCTCCCGCTGAAACATAGACATCCCTGACATTGATCTCAAAACCGGTAGGACGGCCAAGTTTTGTCTGGTCATCCGACAGTGAGTACTGTGTTTTTGCCATACAGACAGGGAAGTTTCCAAATCCCATGTCTTCGATCTGCTTTAAAGCTTTATTAGCGGCAGGAGAATAACTCACTCCGTCCGCTCCATAGATCTTGGAAGCTACGGTATGGATCTTATCTTTCAGGCTCATTTCATCAGGATAAATGGGATGGTAATGGCTTTCTTTGTTTTCCAGCGTATGAATCACTTTCTCGGCCAGCGCCTCGCCGCCTTCTCCGCCTTTTGCCCACACTTCGGAAAGGGCGAACTCACAGCCCCTCTCTTCACAGAAATTCTTAATGAATTCATATTCTGCTTCCGTATCAGAAGTGAAAGAATTTAACGTAACCACCACCGGAACACCATATTGCTGAATATTCTCTATATGCTTTTCCAGGTTAACAATGCCTTTTGACAGAGCGTCCAGATTCTCTGTATTCAACTCTGTTTTAGGCACTCCGCCGTTGTATTTGAGAGCCCTCACTGTGGCTACCAAAACTACGGCATCCGGCTTTAATCCGGCTTTACGGCACTTGATATCCAGGAATTTTTCCGCTCCCAAATCTGCGCCGAATCCGGCTTCTGTAACCACAATATCCGCCAGTTTCAAGGCTGTCTTCGTAGCTCGCACACTGTTGCATCCATGGGCAATATTGGCAAATGGGCCGCCGTGGACCATAGCTCCCGTATGTTCTAACGTCTGGATCAGATTTGGCTTGATGGCGTCTTTTAAAAGGGCAGCCATGGCCCCGACCGCATTCAGCTGGCCTGCCGTAACCGGTTCTCCAGAATAATTATATGCAACAATGATCCTGCTTAGGCGTTCTTTCAGATCATTCATATCATTGGACAGGCATAGAATTGCCATAATCTCTGAAGCGACCGTGATCACAAAGTGATCTTCCCGCACAACGCCGTCGGCCTTGCTTCCAAGCCCCACCACCACATTGCGGAGAACCCTGTCGTTCATGTCTAAACAACGTTTCCACAAGATCTGTCTCGTATCAATTCCAAGAGCATTGCCCTGCTGGATATGGTTATCCAAAAGGGCCGCCAGCAGATTGTTGGCCGACGTGATGGCGTGGAAATCACCAGTAAAATGAAGATTTAAATCTTCCATCGGAACCACCTGGGCATATCCGCCGCCGGCTGCTCCTCCTTTTATGCCAAAACAAGGTCCTAAAGACGGTTCTCTCAGGGCAATCATGGTCTTTTTGCCCAATCTGGACAGAGCATCTCCCAGACCAACGCTGGTTGTTGTCTTGCCTTCTCCTGCGGGAGTCGGGTTGATGGCTGTAACCAATACCAGTTTTCCATTGGGACGGTCTTTTACCTCTTCCCACAGTTCGTCCGTAACCTTGGCTTTATATTTTCCATATAATTCCAGGTCGTCCTCTGAAATTCCATATGCCGCTGCCACTTCTTTAATGGGCAGCATCACTGCTTCCTGTGCAATCTGAATATCTGTTTTCATCTTCCTGTGCCTCCTCTTTCCTTATGATTCATTGGCGATCAATCCGTCAGCCATTGCTGATTAAATCGTCAAACTCCTCCATGGTCATCAAAACCTTTCTCGGCTTTGTTCCCTCTTCTTCTCCGACTACCCCGGCTTCCGACAGCTGGTCCATAATGCGGGCCGCCCGGTTAAATCCGATTTTAAACATTCTCTGCAGCATTCCTATGGATGCTTTTTCTTTTTCTATTATGAATTTTCCTGCCTGGACGAAATACTCATCCCGGTCATTGCCGCCTCCCGGGGCCTGGGCCGCCAGAGGCGCTGCAATCTGGCTTTCGATATCAGGATTATACTCGGTTGTCATCTCCTGCTGGGTTAAAAACTCAACTACCTGGGACACTTCCTGATCTGATACAAACGCGCCCTGGACACGGAGCGGCTTCTGATATCCGGCCGGATAAAACAACATATCTCCTTTTCCCAGCAGTTTTTCCGCCCCATTCATATCGATGATGGTTCTGGAATCCACACCGGAAGAAACGGAAAATGCAATTCTGGAAGGCACATTGGCCTTGATTAAGCCGGTAATGACATTGACAGAAGGACGCTGGGTTGCAATTACCAGATGGATGCCCGCCGCACGGGCCAGCTGGGCCAGACGGCAGATGGAATCTTCCACCTCTCCGGGAGCCACCATCATAAGGTCTGCCAGCTCGTCCACAATAATTACGATCTGAGGCAGTTTCTTAGGCTTATTCTCATCCTCTATCTCTTTAATGTTATCTACCTTAGCATTATACCCTTTTAAATCCCTGACATTATAATCCGCGAACTTTTTGTAACGGTCCGTCATCTCGGCAACCGCCCAGTTCAGCGCCCCGGAAGCTTTCTTAGGATCAGTCACAACCGGAATCAAAAGATGGGGAATGCCGTTATAAACGCTGAGCTCAACCACCTTAGGATCGATCATGATCATCTTCACGTCTTCCGGGCTGGATTTATAGATGATGCTCATGATCAAGGTATTAATACAAACGGATTTACCAGAACCGGTTGCACCTGCAATCAAAAGATGGGGCATTTTTGCAATATCAGTGACCACCACCTGCCCGCCGATGTCTTTCCCCACCGCAAAGGACAGCCTGGACGCGCTGTCTTTGAATTCCCTCGCTTCCAGAAGGTCGCGAAGGAATACCATATTGTTTTCCTTATTTGGGACTTCGATACCCACTGCGGATTTTCCAGGTATGGGAGCTTCGATACGGATATCGGCTGCTGCCAGGCTCAGTTTGATGTCATCGGCCAGACCTACGATCTTGCTGACTTTAACCCCCTGTTCCGGATGCAGTTCATAACGGGTTACGGACGGACCACAACTTATATTGGTCACAGTAACCCCCACTCCGAAATTCTGGAGTGTCTGCTGCAGTTTAATAGCTGTTTCTTTGTATTCTTTCTCGGAAAAAGAGCCGTTAGTCTTAGCGCCTTTTTTAAGGAGATCAAAGGGCGGAAATTTGTATTCCTTTTTCACCTTTGCTTCAGCCTGCCTGATCTCGTCCTGAACACTGATATCCCCTGCTTCCTTAGCTTCCTTGGCCTCTTCCCGTTTCTTCACCAGTTTTTTCTGAAGCGCTTCCGTATCCGTCTCTATGATCTTACCGGACGCGGTGACAACCCGCTTGGTTTCCTCAGGTATGGAAAAGCCGGACATATCCATCTCTTCCAAAGTCCTCTGTTCTTTCCGGACAAATATCTCTTCCGGCTGTTCAAAACCGGAAGAGCCGCCTATGAAACTATCTTCGTCGTCCACATCAAATGGAACCGTATCTTCATCCACATATTCCGGCGGTACGGCAATACTTCCGGTAAACAAATCCGCCTGTCTCTGCTTTACCGGCTCTGCGGCGGCAGATTCCGGCATTCCTGTAATTACAGGCTCTCTTACCATTTCCGGCGCCGGTTCCGCCAGTTCTTCTTCCTGCTCCGTCATGAGGGCCGCAGCCGGTTCCATCAATTTTGTGGAATCCAGATTGACGCCCCGGACCTTCTGTTCTTCTCTTAAGCGCCTCTTTTCTTCCTGCCGCTCGGCATGAATTTCCCTGCGCCTTCCGATGTCTTCTTTCGCGTGCTGATATGCCTTATCCCCGCCCTTTTTCACAACGGAAACAAAGGAGCGTTCGGTTATGATCACTCCGCATATGATAAAAAGTACAATGAGTACAAGATAGGTTCCAACCGTGCCAAGGGCTGATTTCATCGCATATGTAAGCATTCCCCCAAGCCATCCGCCTCCCATACCGCTTGAAGCCGATGCCTTATAGAACTGTGTCAGCCCCTGTCCTTCCTGGTATGAACCGAATAAAAGCTGGGCTAATCCGCAGAGCGTGAGAACAGCCGCGATCACTGCGGTCAATTTCAGGACTGCAATCGGATTGCCTTTATTGGACATATAAAAGCATGTCCCCACAAACAGGAGTAAAGGAAAAATATACCCCACCATTCCGAAAACGCCTAACTGCATACCGCGCAAAAAATCCCCTGCCATTCCGCACAGCTTAAAATTGCTCAAAAATAAAAGCACAGAAATTGCAAATGATACAATCAAAATTACTTCTGCGCGTATAAAGCTATCCTTCTGCTGTGTTTTTTTCACACTCGTCTGTTTCTTTGGTCTTCCTGCCGGACGCTTTGCGCCCGCTGTTGCCTTTGTCTGTTTCTTTCCTGTTGATGCCACGAAAACCAAACCTCCTTAAATTTAACCATTGAACATAGTATACAAAAAAAATTTAAGAAATGCAAGGTTATCCAATTTTCAGTTTCCCCTGCCGCCTGCTCCCTGAAGCTTTCGCAGGCGGTGGGCAGAGACCGGGAATCCATACTCCTTCCGGCCCTTCGCCGTTTTACCGGCTGTTCTTCTGAAGATCGATCATGTGATGCAGCTTTTCTAAAGCTTCTTTAATTCCTCCCACCTCATCGATCAGACCTTCTTTCACAGTTTCTTCTCCTACCAAAACGGTTCCAAGATCCCTGGTAAGCATCTCCGTATTCAGCATCAGCCTCTTTAACTGGTCATAAGCGATTTTGGCATGATTTGATACAAAGCTCAAAATGCGGTCCTGAATCATTTCAAAATATTCATAGGTCTGGGAAGCTCCGATGACCATTCCGGTCATTCTGACAGGGTGGACCATCATAGTTCCTGTAGGCACGATGAACGAATAGTCTGTACTGACTGCCAGTGGGACGCCGATGGAATGACTTCCTCCCAGCACCAGGGAGACGGTCGGTTTTGATAAGGATGCAATCATTTCCGCAATGGCCAAACCGGCATCCACATCTCCGCCGGAGGTGTTCAAAATCACCAGCATTCCATCGGTTTCATTGTCGTCTTCCAGCGCGGCAAGCTGGGGGAGAATATGCTCGTATTTTGTTGCTTTACTGTTGCCTGACAGGTTTTCGTGACCTTCAATTTCACCAATTATGGACAGAAGATGGATTTTTTGTTTTTTACCGTTGTCTTCCAGCGTCATCTGACCATATTCTTCCAGTTTTTCGTCTTCTTTTTCTTCTATATCCTTTTCTGTTTTTTTCTCATCTAAATTCTTATCGTCTTTCATCATTTCCTCCTGATTATAATTTAAAGTTAATATCTCCCATAATCAATTCTGTATTCGCTATTTCATCTAAAATAAGGTATACTGATAACAATTGGAATATTTTTCAGGAGGATGATTATGTCAGAATATACCATTAGCCGGATTGATTATAAAAACAAACGGGAAATGAAGCAGTTAGATGCGCTGTTGGAAAAAGAAGGCATTGAGCGGGATAAAAATTTGGAATATACGGCCGGTTTATTCGATGAAGATTACAATTTAGCCGCTGCCGGTTCCTGTTTTTCCAATACGCTGCGGTGTCTGGCTGTGGATTCCTGCCATCAGGGCGAAGGGCTGTTAAACCAGATTATCAGCCATCTGACAGAATATCAATACAGCCGCGGCATCACGAATCTGTTTTTATACACCAAATGCGCAACCGCTAAATTTTTTAAAGACCTGGGCTTTTATGAAATTGCCAGAGTGGACGGCAAGGTAGTTTTTATGGAAAACCGCAAAGACGGATTTTCCCGGTATTTAAACCGGTTGGCAGCAGAATCGCCGGAACCTGGGTCTGCTGCAGGCGCTGTGGTGATGAATGCCAACCCGTTTACACTTGGCCACCAATATCTGATTGAAACTGCCGCAGCGGCCTGTGATGTACTTCATGTGTTTGTCGTCTCCGAAGATGTATCCCTCATCCCGTTTTCTGTCCGGTATCAGCTTGTCAAAGAGGGGACATCCCATTTAAGCAATGTAATCTGCCACGAAACGGGCAGCTATATGATTTCCAATGCAACCTTCCCTTCCTATTTTTTAAAGGATTCCGACACTGTAATCCGTTCCCATGCAAAATTGGATATTCAGATCTTTGTAAAAATCGCACAGTCTTTGGGAATTACAAAACGGTTTGTGGGAGAAGAACCTTTCAGCCAGGTAACCGGCATTTATAATGATGTGATGAGGGAAGAACTGGAAAAATACGGTTTGGAATGCCGGATTATTCCCAGAAAGGAGAACTCCGGCGGCGCAATCAGTGCGTCAAAAGTCCGTTTGATGATAAAAGAAAACCGCCTGGAGGAGTTAAAACAGTCTGTGCCGGAGCCTGTGCACCGCTACTTCACCTCCCCACAGGCGGAATGTGTGGTTAAAAAGATCCGGACGGCGGACGAAGTGATTCATTATTGATGATATTCAATGATATCTGTTGGAAGGAGCTGGCCCCAGCTCCATTTCCGCTTATTCCATCAGATAATAGTCCAATAAAACCTGATCCGGCAGCCTGGATGCCTTGCATACAAACACCTTTTTGCACATCCATGCCAGCTGTTGGCCAAACACTTCAAAATGAGGCGTGGTACAGAAATAATAAAGGGATGGCTCTATAAATTCCCCTCGTTTCACCTGTTCCACATATTCATCCGGCACAGTACGGATTCCGTTATTTTCTACATAAAAGGAACTGCCGTCATCTAACTTCACCCCATATCTGGCTGACAGCTCGCAGATTCCGTCAGGGCGGATCACCTGGCTGTCAACGCCTCCCGGAAGCACTTCTCCATGCATGGTTTCCCCTTCTAATGTGCCTGAAAGAATAGGAATCAGCTGACGTCTGCCGCTAATCTCATCCTGCCCCACCACTATCGGAGTGTCCACTTTTACTGTGATGGTAAAAATTTTCTTTCCTGTAATATCCATAATAATCCCTCAACTTTCTTCTGATACTGAAGTATAAATCCCAATATCTATAGTTTAACATTATTTGTTTATGTTGTGAATGAATAATTCAGCCCATTAAAATCTCAGCAGCCTCCCTAAGCGTCGTCACTTCCCCGACATTGCCGGGAAAAATAATATAAGGCATCCCGGGGAACTTACTTTCCGGTCCGGTCATCCATACGGGTATCCCTGGTTTGATCTGCCCCATAACATCTGCCTTTTTCACATGAAGGGCCTTGGTACCCACATCACTGGACGTAATTCCCCCTTTTGCCACTATAAAACTTGGCTTCACGGTCAGTTTCCCGATAATGCTGGTTACTGCATCGGATATCCTGACAGACGCTTCCAGTATTTTATCTTTATCGTCCGTATCCAGATTTATCACCTGGCGGCTTGTATAAACCGCTACGGTCCTGCCTTCTGAGATCTCCTTTTCAGCCTCGCCGACCACACGTTCAGCTTCCCGTTCCAGCCCCTGTTCCTCTTTAACAAGATGGGCATTGAATTCAATAAAGGTGATGCCGCCCAGATTATTTCTCAGTTCCTCCAACTGCATCGTTGTTTTCTTAACATGAGATCCCACCAATATAATGCCGCCGTTTTTATTTCCTTCCTCAATCAGTTCCTCACGTGTAAGCAGCGGACGGTCGCTGACGCCGCCCAGCACTTTCGTCACGGCAGCTGCGCTGCGGAACATAAATTCTTTTCCTGCTTTCACAGCCCTCAAAAATGCAGTTATAAATATTTTAACATCAATATAATCCACCGCATTCACAATGACCTTATTAAAATCACTGACTGACATCAATTGTTCCGTAATTTTCTCCACATCAGAGGACCTGATATCCGCCAGTTCAATGCACGTCACATCTTCTGCCCGGTATTTCCCGCCTGTTTTTTCTTCACACCATTCTGTAAGGTCGGATGACCGGTAACCAAATGTCTTATCTTCAGCAAATTCCGTCTTTCCGGCAGGAACCAGACGGGTACCGTCTTTTACATAATGTATATTGTTGATCGTATATCTTCCCCCTTCTTTAAAGAAAGGAAAGATGATCTCCCCGTCATAATGTTTCCCCATCTCCGCTTCGATGACGTTTTTCAATGTCTCCGTTTCCAGCGGATAATGGCCCCTCATGGTCGAATCACTGCGGCTGATCAGAATAAAGTCCCTCTGCAGTTCTTTCGAAACCTCTGCAATGTTCACCGCCATATCCTCATGGGCCTTCCGGGTCTGTTCTGTGGTAAATCCTCTCGAATTTGTCAATATAAAAAACATGGGTTTCTGTTCTTTAAACGCAGTTTTAAACGTCTGTTTATCCCAATCCGTATAAACGGAAATACCATGTACCGTCTGCACTCCGGTTGGATCATCATCTAAAACAACGATCTTTTTTTCCAGTCTGTTTAGTTCTCTTTTCAGCATCTCTTCTACGGCCGCTTCATCCGGCATCTGAAATGAATCTAAAATATCTGTTCCTATTGTCTCTACTTCTCTCATACTGTTTTCTCCGCTCCGGCAATTAATCCGCTTTTTTGACTTCCACACCGGCCAACTGTTCAAAATACCGGACAATGCCGCCATGATCATCGTTCATATGCCCCGCCACCTTCAACGCCTGCATCACTTCAAATAACTGGCTGGAAAATGGCATCGGTACATCGATATCATGAGCAGTGGCCAGCACATTTTTAATATCTTTGTGATTGATAGAAATTTTACCTCCCGGCTTAAAGTTCCTCTCCACAATCATGGGTATTTTTGCATTCAGCACAGCGCTCCCCGCCAGACCGCCTTTTATCGCTTCATAAACCTTAACCGGGTCAACTCCGGCTTTCACCGCCAGAACAAAGGCTTCTGAAACCGCAGCGATGGTCAGATTGACGATTACCTGATTGGCCAGTTTCGTTACCGATCCGCTGCCGCTTTCCCCAATTAAAAGGGCAGAGGATCCCATAATATCAAAAAACGGTTTTAACCGGTTGAAGTCCTCTTCTCTTCCCCCTGCCATAAATGCCAGAGTTCCATTAACCGCCCCAGGCTCTCCGCCGCTCACAGGCGCATCCACAAAACCAACTCCTATTTTTTCCAGCCGTTCATAGCAGATATGGGATTCAGCAGGGGTTACGGAACTGCAGTCGCATACGACTTTTCCTTCCGTTAAACCTTTTGCTGCTCCATTTTCACCAAACAGCACATCCTGGACAATGGCTCCGTTAGGAAGGATTGTAAAAATCACCTCACACGCTTCTCCAATCTCTTTTGGATTACCCGCTTTTGCACCTAATGAGACTAATTGGGCAACCGCATCCTGGTTAATGTCATAAACCATCAACGGTATGCCTGATCTCAGCATATTTTCAGCCATAGGCCTGCCCATGATTCCCAATCCAATAAAACCTGTCTTTTTCATATACAAATCTCCTTTTGTTCAATGCTGTATACCGGTATGCAACTGTTAATATTATACTATTACATACCGGTATACCTGTCAATAAATCCTTTTACTTTTGCCAATATGCACAAATTATACCTACTCCTTTGTACACATTTTACATTATCTACCGTTGCTTATGAATTTGAACATGCACTATCTATTGACGCTGTGTTTTTTTTATTGTATGCTGTTATCATTAAAAATAAGGAACCGGTGTTTATGAGAGAACGTGAATTTAAAGTTTTGCAGAAACAGGCTTATCAATATATCAAAGATCAATTGAATAATGAAACCTTGAAGTACAATACCATCTATTCCGAATCCAAATTAGCGCTGGAAATGGGAATCTCCCGCACCCCGGTACGGGATGCCGTCCACCGCCTTTACCAGGAAGGCTTAATTGATATTATACCCAATAAAGGCTTTGCCCTTCATAAGATGACAGAAAAAGACGTCATGGAAATATATGAAGTGCGCTCTGCCATCGAGGGATACTGTGCCCAGAAAGCTGCGGAAACCATCACATCAGACAGCGGCAAAGAACTTCTCCGGAACTTGCAGTTTTCCATAGAACAACAGCAAAAAGTCCTGTCTTCCTCCAGAAGCATTGCCGAATTTGCCGAACATGACCAGGACTTTCACAATTATCTGGTCTGCTACAGCGAAAATGATGCTTTTATCGAGATTTTCGGCCAGTATATGTATAAGATAAAAAAACTGGCCTGTTATTCGTTAAAACATGAGAGGCGGATGGAACATACATTAGAGGAACACAGTCTCATTCTTTCAGCGATCCAAAAAGGTGATGTCCATGAGGCATATTCTTCCACCCAGCAGCATATGAAGGCACCTCTGAATATTAATCTGGAAAGCGTTTATGAATAGATTCTTTCCATCAAACGGTCTGATGCATTTATTCTGCATCAGGCTCACCGGTATGAAAATTATAAGCCTGTCCGGCCCAATTCTTCTGCTAATTGAATGTAAAACTCCAGTACATGGAATTCCCGGTAATCTTCCCTTGTCAGATCAATCATATCCCCATGGGAAATTCCCCGCATATACTTATTCTTGATTACACCTTTAAAATTCGTCCATTGGGCAGATGTTACCGTAACAAGACCGTCACTGGGCGCATCCAGCATTTTCAGTATCCAGTAGGGAATGCATAAAAGTTTGCTGCTGAAACCGCACCGCATCAAACTGGCATAACTCTGGTAATAGATCCCTTCTGCATCAGGGTATTTCTCATTAAATTCTCTCGCATAAGCTTCTGAAAGCTGATAACTGGCTAAGTAAGCATTGGGTGTGATATCTCCCAAACGGCCGAAATACCGGTCAATCATTCCGCATATTTGACGGTAAATTCCATCCGGCAGTTTTTTCAGGAAATCCACCAGTCTGGAACCATGATGAGGCGTGTTGATGGTTGTGAGAGACGCAATATAAGGCGCCATGTTGAGACCGCTGATCACATATCTGGAATCCAGGCCTCCTTTGGAATGTGCGATGATGTTCACCTTTTCACAGCCCGTTTCTTCGATTATTTCGAGTATCTTCGCTTTCAGCATCTCACCGTTGCTTTCCACCGTTCCCCAAGCCTCCTGATGTCCATAATAGACCCGGGCTCCATTTCTGACCAGTTCTCTGGGAATCCTGCCCCAGTAATTGAAATAGTGGAAATCTCTGAATCCTACTCCATGAACTAAGAGCAGAGGATATTTTGTCCGGCAGATCTGCCGCTCCACCCGCACATCATCCAGCCTGATCTTATGCAGATCGTGATCCACTTCCTGCCTGGCAAGTCCCCGGACGTAAAGGGCCAGACCATAGTTGAGCACAGGAATCCAGATCATACTCCACACAATAAGCCGTTTTGCAATCCTGAGCCGTTTACAAACAATGCACATCCAGAAAAGGATGCAGAACATGCCTATATATAGGAATAAAAAAAACAACCCCAGCCATAAATTTGTCCAGTTCTTAAATCCGGCCATTCCGATGTGGACGATCAGCAGAACTGCGGTTATGGGAAGCAGCCACAAATAGATGGTCAGGATGACTGTCAGGACTTGAAGCAGTCTGGTATGTATTTTAGATGCTGTGGTTTGAAGTTTATCGTAATTCATTGCGGCCGCCTTATCCTTTGATAATTTCATTTCAGGATATCCTTCCTATCCTGATACTGTTGAATTCATTTTACCACATTTTTCAGATAAGAGCACTCATTCATCGAATAAACATGTTAATAATCAGAAGTTCTATTACACCTACCCCCAGCATGAGCATGGAAACCGCCGTCTTGCATCTTAGCTGATCTTTAATATCCGTCACTCCAAACATTCCATTAAAAACCCAGAATCCGCTGTCGTTAAAATACTGGCAGCCAAGCGCTCCGATACAACTGGCTTGTGCCAGCAGAACCGGGTTGATTCCAAGTACGGGAATCAAAGGCGCTGTCAGGCTGGCCGCTGTAGTGATTGCAACGGTTGCTGAACCAAGAGCAAAACGCATCAATGCGCCAATAATAACCGGCAGTAAAATTGCTGGAATCGGCCAATCTATTATCATCATTCCTAATGCATCACCGATGCCGCTGACCTTTACTACATTCCCTAACGAACCGCCTGCTCCGGTGATTAACATTATGATTCCGGTATCTTTTATGCTCTCATTCATAATTTCAGTAATTCGTTTTTTGGGTATCTTTTTTCCCAGACCATATAGAGCTAACACGGTTCCAAGCCCTAATGCGACAATAGGATCGCCAACCAGACCTATCACATTATATAATAATCCGCTGTCTATGGAAAATAAACTGAGTCCGGTCTTGCAGAAGATGAGCACCAACGGCACAAGTATTGGAGAAAGGGAGTTGGAAAGAGAAGGCAGTTCTTTCTCATTTATGATTGAATCAAGTTCCTCCATAGTCTTAATATACTCTTTTTTAAATTCGAGTTTTTTATAAGAACCATCATCCAGTGGTATCTGATAGATCTTTTTTCCCATCCACTTAGCATACAGGATGGATGCAATAAATATGGGAACAGATAATGCAGTGCCTACAAGTATCATTAAACCGATATCTACGCCCATCAAACCGGCTGCCGTCAGCGGACCGGGGGTAGGCGGTACCATTGCATGGGTGCATTGAAGACCGCAAGCCAGGGCCAATGCCAATCCAATCAGGGATTTCCCGGTAACTTTAGACAACGCCTTACATAATGGAGCAAATATAACAATTGCTGAATCCGCAAATACCGGTATGGATACAATCCATCCAGTAATACCAAGAGCCCATTCTTCTTTGCCCTTTCCAATAATTTTAATAAATGTATACGCCAGGCGTTCTGCTGCTCCTGTTTTCTCTAAAATCCCTCCCATCATAACACCCAGACCAATAATAATTCCTGTACTCTTTAGTGTATTACCAAAACCACCCTTTATCGCTTCCATAACATCTGCCGGCAGCATTCCTCCGGAAAGCCCTGCTATCAGGGCTGCCAAAAGCAGTGCAATAAATGTATGTATTTTGGTCTTTACCACTAACAGAATCATTACTACAATTCCTAAAAGCAGGCATAACAACATCCTCATTTCATAAGTCATATTTTTTCCTCCGAAATTACAATACCGCTCCTTTGATTTATATTTACTTTTTTACATTTCCTGCCTCGACCGATGGATCTCCTTTTGGATCTGTCGTAGCCTTTCTGTCCTGATCAAATGCAAGCTCTCCTTCTTTAAGAAGACGAATTGCATTGATCTGACCATTCCCCCTGACAGGCTGTTTGGAACCATCGATGACCGGATCAGAGTACTTCTCATAAAAGTCAAAAAGTATCCTTCTCATCTCTTCCACAACCGGTTCAGTTCCATCGGTACCATATAAGTTATTATCCTCACCCGGATCCTTTATCAGATTATACAGTTCATGCAGTCCCGTCTCATATCGGTGTACATATTTCCATTCTTTTGTTCTGCTCATTCTGACAGGACCATATTCATCATAAACAACCAGAGCGTGATGCTCCTCCATGGTCTCTCCTCTTAAAATCGGAGCAAAACTTTTTCCTGCAATTTCTCCTTCTTTATAAGGATTCTTTATATTTACCAATTCCAGGAGCGTTGGGAAATAATCATACTGGCTTATCATTGCATCTGATACAGAACCTGCTTTAATCACTGAAGGGCAGCTGATAATGAACGGTACCTTAATCGAGGTATCAAACATATTTAAATCTGCAGTTGCATTTCCTTTTCCCCATACCCCGTGGTGGCCACAGTTAAAACCATTATCAGAAGTATAAACAATAATCGTATTCTCCCTCAATCCCAATCGCCCTATTTCCGCAACAATTCGTCCCACCGCCCGGTCCATTGCGGTTACTGCGGCATAATAACCTTTCAGACATTTTTTTGCATCCTCTTTGTTATACCGGTAAATAGCATTGTAACGGATGACTCCTTGCGGAATGTCTTCAAAATCACAATTTTCATAGAGATCTTCTATCTCCTTGGGATGCTCCCCATCCACCCATGGATTATGAGGGGCTGTAAAGTGAATGCTCAAATAAAACGGATTATCATTCTTTGCCGCTTCATTCAAATAACCGATGGAATCATCCGCAATGCAGTCGGTCACATACTCCGGTTCATTGATAAGCTCTCCGTTTTTCACCATAGGAGCGTTATAATAATGGCCTGCTCCCTTTAAATGTACATAGGTGTGATCCGGAAAACGGTTTTTAACTGCATAGACGTCCCCTAAATGCCACTTCCCACTCAGGGCACATTCATAACCGTTCTCTTTCAGCAGCTCCGGGTATGTGAGAAACCCTTTTAAATAGTCAATTGCATGTTCCCCATAATGCCCCAAACGGATCCAGTCCTGAACCCCATGCTGGGATGGGGTTTTTCCTGTCAGTATCGTCGCTCTCGCCGGAGAACAGACAGGTGATGCGCAGAAAGAGTTGTTAAATACCATTCCCTCAGATGCCAGCCGGTTGAAGTTTGGTGTGATGATATGCCGGTTGCCCGCATATCCCATTGCCCATGCTCCCTGATCATCACTCAGAATAAAAACAATATTGGGTTTCCGTGTGTCTTTGCTTGCCATTTTGTTTCCTCCTTTACTTGTTTGCTTTGTTAATGGTATAATGGTATAAGGTAGTACCTTTAAATATATAAGAATACACACCGGACACCCGGCGTGTACACTCAATCGATATTCTGTTTCTTAGTTTTAACATTCTTGATCGTCATCTTCATATGCTCATCCATGTAACGTTCTGCTTCTATAAAATTTCCGTTTTTTAAAGCATTCAAAACGAGTCTATGATATTTCAGCGCACCTTTCGCTCCAAAAACGTTCTGTACCAAAATCTGTTTCGGATAAAGGGCCTCTCTGATAACTTTATACATATTGGTAATCAGCGGATTGCCTATAGACTGGGCTATGATATAGTGAAATTCGATATCGATGCGCGTAAATTTCTCCATATCATCTGTATTATTTTTCATGAGTTCATAATTTTTTTCAAGCTTCTCTATCACTTCATCTGTTATCACTTCTGCCAGCAGACGGATGTGGCCTGTTTCCAGCACTCTTCTGAATTCATATAATTCACAGATCTGCTCCTCCCCTACCGTAAGAAGGGGTATCATGCTGTTTAAATATGCTTCCAGAGACAGATCACTGACGAAAGTCCCCCCGCCATGCTTTGATTCTAAAATCCCCTGACCGACAAGTCTCTGCACTGCATTCCTGACCGAAATCCGGCTAACCCCCAGTGCCTGTGCCAGTTCAACTTCAGACGGAATCTTAGCGCAGGGCATCCACTCTTTCGTCATGATATTGTTCAGTAATTGTTCATACACTTCTTCTGAGACACTCGACTTTTGTATCTTTGATATCGCCATAATATACTCCTGGGAAACTTTTATGGTAATAGGTACTACCTATTATTACATTCAGAATAACAACTTTCGCTGGAAATAGCAATCTAATTTTTAATAATCAGATTATTTCAGCACATTTCACAAATCCAGATATTTATTTTGTCTAAATTGAACATTTAAAGAAAAAAGACCGGGCTCTTTTGATTCGCACCGATCTTTTTCATTCACTCACTCCACGAAGATTCTCATAAGAAAAATCGTCTGGTTTTATTTAAACTCATATTCCTTAATCTTCCTAACCACATCAATAATCGTTCCATCGCGGCTTTCAATCACTCCCACCACTCTGTCGTCAAACTGTACCGGATCAGGTTCTCCCACGATTGAATATGCTTTATCTCTCAGTTCCTCAATTGTGCAGAACGGAAGCTTCACATCTTTCATGCATTCAATCAGATCCTGTCTTCTCGGGTTGATTGCAATGCCGTAATCCGTGATAACCACATCCACTGTTTCGCCCGGAGTTGTAACCGTCGTAACATTGGTGCAGATGGCCGGAATCCTGCCCTGCAGAAGGGGTGCGATTACGATCGTACATTTCGCCCCTGCCGCTGTATCAGGATGGCCGCCCTGTGCTCCGGTTATCATACCGTCGGAACCAACCACTACATTACAGTTGAAGTTCACATCCACTTCCAGGGAAGCCAGGATAACGAAATCCAGTTTATTTACATAAGCTCCCTTATTAAATGGGTTGGCATATTCGGATGCCGATATCTCTATATGATTTGGGTTATTTTTAATAGATTCAATGGCCCCCATGTCGAAATCCTGGGTATCCACCAGCTTATTGACCAGCCCTTTTGCAAGCAGGTCGCACATCGGGGTTGTGATGCCGCCCACGCCGAAGCCCATCTTGATTCCCCGCTCTTCCATGATCTTGCCAAGGGAAATGGTAGACGCGATAGAAGCTCCGCCCACACCGGTCTGATAGGAAAATCCGTCTTTAAAATATGGTGTGTTGATTACAAACTGGGTGCAGTAATCCGCCATCATGATCTTGCGCACATCCGTAGTCGGTTTTGCAGCCCCGGTTGCGATTTTCGCAGGATTTCCGATCTCGTCCACCACGCATACATAATCCACATCAACCATGGAAATACTGGCCGGAATATTTGGAAATGGAACCAGGCAGTCGGTAATCGCCACAACTTTATCCGCATACTGGGCATCCGCCATGGCATATGATAAAACGCCGCAGTCACTTTTCCCGCCATTGGCACGCATGTTTCCATATTCATCACAGGTAGGCGCACCGATAAAAGCGATATCGATATGTACTTCTCCTGATTCAATTGCACGGACACGTCCTCCGTGGGAACGCATGATGGCTAAATCTCTCAGCTTTCCGGTTGAAATGGCCTCACCGATCTTTCCCCGGACACCGGAAGACTGGATTCCTACAATTGTACCGTCTTCGATATAAGGCACAATGGGATCATGGGCCTTTCCTAAGGAGCTGGCACAGATAGTCAATTCTTTAATGCCCATATTATGGATCTCTTCCATTACCATATTGACGATGTAATCACCTTCACGGAAATGGTGATGGAAAGAAATGGTCATTCCGTCCTTAATACCGCATTTTATCAGCGCTTCACGAATATTTTCCACAATTTTGCTCCTGGAAGGGTCAATTACAGTCCTTACGGTAGGAGCTGCTTTTGTATATTCTTTATTATCTAATGCGAAAGCGCCCTGGAATACTTCTTTTCCGGTTGCTCTTAACACTTCCTCCGGGATATCTCTTCCTACACTATTAATCATCTTATAACTCCCCCTCATATACGCCTGAAGCCTTAGCTAATTCAATGGTTCTTCTCGCTCCGTCATAGAATGCGATATCGATCATCTTACCGTCTACCGTAAATACACCGATGCCCAGAGCCTTTTTCTCATCAATTTCCTTTACCACTTTTTCAGCAAAAATAATTTCTTTCTGAGTTGGCGTATAAATTTTATGAACAATGTCGATCTGTCTTGGGTTTACCAGAGATTTTCCGTCAAATCCCATCATTTTGATCATCTTCACTTCTTCTTCAAATACATCCATGGCATCCAGATTAGTGAATACCGTATCCCAGCACTGCACTCCCGCAGCCCTTGCAGCCATGATCATATGCTGCCTGGCTCCTGCAAGTTCAACACCGGTTCCGGTGATTACGGTCTGAAGATCCTTCGTATAATCGCCGCCGCTTAACGCGATGCCGATCAATCGGTCGGACGCCTGGCATATCTCAAATGCGTTCAATACGCCTTTACAGGATTCGAGTGCTGACATCAAAAGCGTGGAGCCTTCCGGCCGGCCGAATTCTCTTTCAGCGGCAAGAACTGCTTCTTCTACGGTGCGGACGTCCTGGGCAGTTTCCGTTTTTGCGATACGGATCGTATCACATCCTCCTGCTACGCAGACACGGATATCTTCTTTCCAGTGTGGGGTATCCAGACCGTTAATCCTGACAACGCGCTCCACGCCTCTGTAATCTATCTCCTGTAAAGCATGGAACAGAGAATATCTGGCTGCGTCTTTTTGGCTTTCAGCAACCGCATCCTCTAAGTCCAGCATAATGGAGTCCGGTTTGTATATGTATGGATCTTTAATTAATCCGGGTTTCTGGCAGTTTAAAAACATCATGGATCTTCTTAATCTTTTTTTGTTTGGATGGCTCATTTAATAATACCTCCCCATGGAAGATTTTCTGTTATGCCGTTGGAACGGTAGACCGCACATTCGGTTCTGGCCTTCAATGTACAGTCCAAGGCGCCTTTATCCACTACAGTGATCTTTGCATCTGTCACGCCCAGCCGGTTTAAAGTTTCCTCAACTGTTGCCTTGATCTGTTTCCCAAACTGGTGAATCACACTGCTCTCTATTGAAAGTTCAATTCCATTCGTCCCTGGTTCAACCGTAACTTGTGCATCACTGGATTCCAATGTTCCAGCCATTGCAGGTTTCTTGATTTCCATAGCTTTCCTCCTCAATTCATATCCATTCATTCAATCTGTTGACCTTTACTGATGAAGCAGTTCTCTGCCTCGTCATTTTCACTAAGCTTATGGTAACACTCCCCTCTTCACAATTCAAATACTTATCTAACTATAACAATTATAGGAAAACACTTATATGATTTTTCAGCAGCCATAGGAAAAACATTATGTTGGATTTTTTGGTTATTTTGTGGTATAATTAGGGCCTGAAAACGTTGTTTTACCATCATTTTCACAAATATCGCCTGCTGTGATATCTTGTTTATATGCATTATACTATTTTCATGATAGCACATATAGGTTTTAACTATTGAAAGGAATGAATACTTATGAATATCAAGCACGCACAATACATGCTCACCGTTTTACAGGAAGGCAGCATTACCGGAGCCGCAAAAAAACTATATATCTCCCAGCCTTCTTTGAGCCAGATGATCAAACTGGTGGAGAGCAATTTGGGCACACAGATTTTCAACCGCTCCACCGATCCCATAACACTCACTTACGCAGGCCAGAAATATATCGAAGCCGCCAAGCAAATTCTCACCATCAATAACAACCTGCAGAAGGAAATCGATGAGATCAACCATGAAGATCACGGAAAAATCCGCCTTGGAATTCCTGTCCAGCGTGCTATACAGGTGCTTCCCTATGTGCTCCCCAGATTTAAATCCAAATATCCCCATGTGGTGGTCAATGTCCAGGAAGAAGGATCTGCCACCACAGAAGCCGCAGTTTTAGAAGGAAGCATCGACCTGGCCTGCCTTACCACTTATCCGAAACACGAGGAATTAAATTATACTCTGGTGGAAACGGAAGATCTGGTGCTGTTAACCAGCAAGAATACGGATCTGGCCGGAAGAATCCCAGCCGGAACGCCGATAGATATAACGGAAGCAAAGAATGAACATTTTATCTGCATCAAACAGGGACACAGTGTCCGAACTACCCAGGACCGTCTCTTCGTGGCAAAGGATATGCAGCCGGAGATCGTGCTGGAGACAGGCAGCATAGAAGTGGGCAAACGCACCGCCATCGCTATGGACGCTGTCATGATCTGTCCGCTGAACTATGTATATATGTCTCCCGAACTGCTGCCCCACTGCGTAACCTATCCGATTATGGGAATTGAGCATAACAGGGACTGTTATATCTGTCACAGGAAAGACTTATATCTGACTAAATACATGAAAGACTTTATCAAAATTCTGACGGAAAGGGAACAGCCCCTGTTCCAATATGATTATTTAAACCAATAAGTGCTGCCCGGCATCGACCGGGCAGCACTTTCTTTAATCTATGACATTTCTTATGGTTTTCGGTGTGCGGTAATTCCAGGTTGAGATCTTAATACCGCTCCGCCTGCTGGCCGCATGAACAATCTGTCCGTTACCGATATACATAGCCACGTGATTGACCGTTCCGCTGCTGTTGGCGTAGAATATCAAGTCGCCCGGCCTCATCTCACTGGAGCTCACCTTGCGGCCCATCTGAGCCTGGGAGCCGGAATAATGAGGAAGGCTGATGCCAAAATGTCCCAAAACCGACATAACGAAACCAGAACAGTCAGCTCCTTTTGTAAGGCTGGTACCGCCCCAGACATATGGATTGCCCACAAACTGAAGCGCATAATTGACAATCTGAGTTCTTCTGGACGCCTGCTGGTTCTCCTTTTCTTCCAGCGGTGAGAATTTAATCGCTTCCGGAAGGGCATACCGGACTTCCACGTTATTATCACGGGTTGAAATATAAGCCGCATCTGCATTCTCTTCTCCCGAATCCAATTCGATCTGCACCCATCCGTCCAACTGGGTAACAACCGGATAACGCTCTTCTTTGGAAATCTGGGTCCAGAGTTTTCCTTCCGTTGTCGGCTGGTTTCTGACATTCAGCTTATCCGTTCTCACAATCGCCATCAAAGAGGCCGATGACATTGCCAGATCCTTCGCCTCCTGACCGATGGCAGTGTACTGCGGGTCTGTTGTTACATAACCGGTTATACTGCCTGACTGGATCTTATACCATCCGTCCACTGTTTCCAGAATTTCGCCGGCCGCATTGCTGGGGAACTTACCGATGACATTGCTGGTTCCCTTATCCTCCGGTGAACTCCGGACGTTTAAATAATTGCTGACTTTGGAAATGACGATATTTTTGTACTGGTTAATTGCCATGGATTTCAAATCCATCTTTCTCGCTTCATCCAGGGCATACTTGATCTCCACATAATCGGAAGACATGTATCCTTCTTTCACCTGTACCCAGCCATCAGTGAGCCCAACCACTTCATACCGTTCGTTGGTTAACGCCTGTCCTACAATATTAGAAGAATCCAAAACAGGCTCCTTCCTGATATTCAGGTTATCCGTCGTCACAATTGCCATCTCTTTGACATAAGAAACGGCTTCTTTCTTCGCTTCATCACCGGTGAGGACAAATTCTCCGCTGATATATCCTTCCACTTCGCCTGATTTTATCTGATACCAGCCGCCTTCTTCAGAAATGATCTCGCAGGCGCTTCCTCCCAGCATCTTACCTATTATGTCGCCGTCTGTGCTGGGAGCCTTTCTCACATTCAAATACCCCTCAACAACAACCAGTCCCATATTATTAAATGAATCTACCACACTTTTCTTCTCAGCTTCAATCTTCTGCGCTTCGGCTTCCGATTCCGATACGGCTGCTGGCTGCGCATCCGCCGGAGTAGCTGTCTCCACTTCCGGGCCGGGACCTGCTGCAGGGCCGGTTTTACGGTTTTTCACCACCGCTGCAATTGATATTACAACAGTCAGGATTAAAAGGACAACTGCTGCGATCACCAGATATTTCTGATTATCATCTTTATTGCGTTTCCTTTTTGCCTTGTTAATGCGCGCAAGATAGTCTTTATCGTCTAACATATCATTCTCCAATTCATCGTAACTCCTATTTGCCGAAGATATCCGGCACAAAACAACATCGCACCATATTATACCATATGTTATAGGGAATTGCGAGAATGGAATCATTAAAAAATTATTAATTTCCCTGGTCTTTATGCCCAAATCAGGAAGTTTTTCATAAAATCACCATTTGTGTTCGTGATTTTACCCTCAATTCTTCATAAGAAATTAACTTTATTTAATAAAAAATATATGGTATTTCTTCGAATATTATAGTAAACTTTGGTATGGCAAAATTTCATCAACAGAAAAGAGGGAAAATTATGAAAAAACATATGTTAGCAACATCATTACTGATTATGACGCTTGGTTTGGCCGCATGTTCACCAAAGGCTCCTGCGGAAACCACTCCGGCTGAGACCACTACAACAGCTGCTACAGAAGCGGCTACTGTGGCTGAGACAGAAACCAGTGAAGAAGAAGTGGAAGAAGTTTCTGTGGACGGTGTTATTACAAAGATTGATTCCGACGTGGTTACCATTAAGAATTCTGAAGATGATACCGAAACTTCCTATGATATCAGCAAAGCTGAAGTGATCGGCGATTATGATTTGAGTGTTGGAGACGAAGTTGAAGTCACTTTCGCAGAAGGCTCCACAGGCGATGTTATATCCGCCATCGCTCTTGAGGTTTATACTTCCGTAATTGAAGAAAATTCTGATCCAAAAGTCTCCGGTACGGTTGAAGAATCGGCAGACAATACTTTATCTCTGAAAACAGAGGATGGAGAAACCTATTCCTTTTCAACAGCTAATTCTTACATTGTGAGCAAAGATGGAATTAAAGCAGGCGTTAATGCCGAGATCACCTATTTAGGCGATTTGGAAGACACTGACCCTATCCCTATGGCCATTAAAGTGGTAACAGAAGATTCCTTTGATACGAAAGACGCTGAAATTAACGCGTTTAAAGGAACCATAGATCAGTTAACCGGCAATGATTTCACCGTAGATACAGAAGACGGCAACTACTTCAGCTGCACTGCCGAAGAAGGCGTGGACTTATCCTCTTTCAGCAAAGGCGATACTGTTCTCATTACTTATACAGGTCCATTAACAGCAAAAGTTATCGCTGTAACTAATGTAGAAAAATAAATTCAGCACCATTTTGCCATAAAACGGACAGCCGGCTTACAAGCCGCTGTCCGTTTCTTTTGTTTCTTCCGCTATAGGATTTTTCTTTCCTGTGATTATGAATAAAATCACACCCGCAATGCATACAAAAATAGAAATAAACTGGGATGTGGATAACTGACCCACGCTGCCACGGATCAAATCCCCACGATAGAATTCCAGGATAAAACGGCCGATGCTGTAAAAGATCAGATACAGTGCAGCCACCTGTCCATCCGCTTTTTTGTGCTTTGCAAAAGTGATCAGTATAAAAAAATGGAGAAAATTCAGGGCACTGGAAATCGTCTGCGTAGGCACAAGAGAAATTCCGTTTGGTGCAAATTGTGATTCATGAAAGACAATTCCAATCGGAGATGTTGTCTCCGTTCCATAACAGCATCCGGCCAGTAAACATCCGATCCGGCCAAATCCCTGAGCCAGGGCAATGGATGGAACAACCAGATCAAAATACTTCCAAAAATCCATCTTTTTCACTCTGGCGAATACATATCCGGCCAGGATTCCTCCAATAATACCGCCATATACCACAAAACCATCTGTGAAGTTTAACAGCAGGCTGGGATCTGCGATGATATCTTTTATAATCGTGATATAATACAACAGCTTCGCGCTTAAAAGTCCGAATACCATGGTATAGATGGTCAGATTAAATAGCTGGTCCGGATCCATCCCCATCTTCTTCGCCCGTTTTTCCGCAGCTATATAAGCGGCAAAAAAACCAATTGCAATCATCAGCCCATAACCGTGTATGGTAACAGGGCCGATTGTCAGTAAATCATTCTTCATCAGGTCCTCACATTCCTCCGCATCCGCGGCTTTTCATAGAAATGACCTTCTCAGGTCCGTATTTTAACAATCATAATACGAAATCGAAAGAAGGTCAATAAATTTAAAACCCTTTAATCTTTAAAAATTCCTTAATCAATTGAACTACCTGGTCATAATCCAGCTTGCTGGCATTAATGGTAAGGTCATAATTATTCAGATCTTCCCACTCACGGCCGCTGTAATACTTATGGTACTCGGTCCTTTCTTTATTAATCCGGGCAATCCGTTTCAACGCTTCCTTTGTATCCACACCGTCAACTTCCATAACACGGCGGATTCTGGTAGGCATATCCGCACATACAAAAATGGAAACCAGCTTACAAAGCCCCTCCGAATCCAAAACAAAATCCGCGCACCGTCCCATGATTACACAAGGCTCTTCGGAAGCCAGTTTACGGATAACGGAAGACTGAAACCGGAACAGATTGTCAGGGGATGTTATCTTATCCTCCAAGTTCGGTTCCGCCAGGCTGTTCTTTAAACCGCCTACTATTTTATAGAGCAGTTTATTGCCGGCCTTTTCATCGGCCAAACGGAAATACTGTTCTCCGATGGCGCTCACTTCGGAAGTCATCTTCAAAATCTCTTCATCGTAAAAATGAATGCCCAGATCTTCCGCCAGTTTCTTTCCCACAATTCTGCCGCCGCTGCCGTATTGTCTTTCTATTGTAATTACCAGATTATTGTTAGCCATAATGCCGCGCCCTCCTGTTAAAAATATATCGTCCTTCTCACGCCTTCATTATAACATAACACCGGCTATTTTGCCAGCATCATGCGGTCATTTGCAAACTCTTCTCCGCTGGCTTCCTCAAACTTGCGAAGCAGGTCTTCCACCTGAAGTTTTTTCTTCTCCGCTCCTGCCACATCGTAGATAATACGGCCTTCATGCATCATGATGAGGCGGTTGCCCATCTGTATGGCATCTTTCATATTGTGTGTTACCATAAGAGCGGTCAGATTCTGTTCGAACACGATCTCGTCCGTGAGTTCCAGAACTTTTTTAGCCGTTTTAGGATCCAATGCCGCCGTATGCTCATCCAAAAGAAGCAGCTTCGGCTTTTCAAGGGTTGCCATCAAAAGGGTTAACGCCTGCCTCTGTCCGCCGGAAAGCAGACCTACTTTACTTGACATGCGGCTCTGAAGGCCTAACCCCAGGCGGGTCAGGGAATCATGGTAGAAATCTTTTTCATTGGCCTTAATTCCCCACCCAAGACCTCTTTTTTGTCCCCTGCGGAGCGCTAATGCCAGATTCTCCTGTATTTCCATACCGGCAGCCGTTCCCCGCATGGGATCCTGGAATACACGCCCTATGTATCTGGCCCTTTTATACTCCGGCTCCCGTGATATGTTGACTCCGTCGATCTCGATCTTTCCTGAATCTATGGGGTAAACGCCTGCAATCATATTGAGCATCGTCGATTTTCCCGCTCCATTTCCCCCGATAATGGTACAGAAATCACCTGGTTTTAAATGGAGGTTGATCCCATTCAGGGCCTTTTTCTCATTGACAGTTCCTTTATTAAACGTTTTTCTCACATTCGTTATGGTCAGCATTATTTATCTTCCTCCTCCCCGTTTTCAGAATATGCTTTTCTGATCTTCCATTTACCGGCGGCAACCGGGAAGCAGAGAGCCAGGGCCACGATAACAGCCGATAAAAGTTTCATATCATTAGCATTCATACCCATCTGAAGAACGATTGCGCGGATCAGGAAATAAACAACTGCACCTACCACAGCCGAGGCTAAACGGCTTGCAAACCAATGAAAACGCCCCATCAGGACTTCACCGATGACAATGGCGGCAAGGCCGATAACAATCGCGCCGGTTCCCATATTGATATCCGCATATTTCTGGCTTTGGCACACGAGACCGCCGGCAAGGCCGACCAGGGCGTTGCTCAGCATCAGGGCAATCATCTTAGTCATCTTGGTGTTAACGCCTAACGCCCGGATCATATCTTCGTTATTGCCGGTAGCCCGCAGGGCGCTTCCTATCTCAGTACCGAAAAACCAGTACAAAAGTGCAACCATGATGAGGGCAACCAAAATACCAACCACCAGAGAGGATTGGGACTGGCTCAGACCTGTCATATCCACCACCCGGCTGATCACAGTGCCGGTCTTTAACAATGGAAGATTGCTCTTACCTCCCATCACCCTTAAGTTTACGGACCAAAGGGCAATCTGAGTTAAAATTCCGGCCAGAATTGCAGGTATTTCAAAAACCGTATGAAGAGCTCCTGTTACCGCACCGGCCAATGCGCCCGCTATGGTAGCGCACAGCAGCGCAACAGCGGGATCCATATTGCGGTTTAATATCATAACCGCACACACACAGCCTCCCAGAGCAAAGCTTCCGTCTACCGTAAGGTCGGCGATGTCCAAAAGGCGGTAGGTAATATAAACGCCCAACACCATAATTCCCCATAAAACCCCTTGTGCAACAGCACC
>JAGZXV010000314.1 GCA_018378255.1 Clostridiaceae bacterium
GGGGAATCAGGGTCCCAGACCCTGGTTCCCCCTCTTCACGGCTGGAGCTGGCTGAATAAGGGATAAATAAAATGGAGGTAAGCGGTATATGGTAGACTTGTAAATTAATATTATATATGCATCATTATCTTTTTTTGCGCATTTGATATCTTTTTCTTCATCACCTGCAAATAAAATCTCATCCAAACCTATTGACATTTGTTCAGCCAATATAAATAGCCCTTTCGGATTTGGCTTACGAAATCCAGTATCAATGGATGTGAGTGGAAAATCAATATATTTTAGTAACCCTTTTATATCATCTAAAACATATTTATTATCCATTCCATAAGCCACATCGGATAAAGTGCATATAATTTTACCAATTTCCTTTAATTCCATTAAAACAATTTTAGTCTCTGGATATTCACTTGTCTCATTTCGAAAAAAAGAATAAAATGCGTGTCTGGCCTTAGTAATGTCTGGTATTTCACGTTTATTTAATGTTTCTCCAATATCAAAAATCACTGCATTTATCATATTATTTTCCAATCCATAAATTCCAAATTTGTCGTTCTTTGCCTGATCTGCCAAAGAGGAAGAAACACATGACTTGTGATTGAATTTATGTGGAGAAGATCGGCGAAATCCGGATGGCAGGATGAAAAAATGCGCATAGAAATATGGAAAATGGCTATCCTTACATTAGAACGAAATTAATATGAGGAGGCCATTTTAATGTATAATAAATTTGAAATAATAGGGGTGACAGGACGGGAAATTCTGGACTCCAGAGGAAATCCTACAGTGGAGGTTGAGGTGACTTTGGAAGGCGGAGCCATGGGGCGCGCTGCGGTGCCGTCGGGAGCATCTACCGGAAAATATGAGGCGGTGGAGCTGAGAGACGGGGGACAAAGATACCATGGGCTGGGAGTGAAACGGGCGGTGGAGTATGTAAACACTGTGCTTGCAGAAGTAATTGCATTTGAGGATGCATCCAACCAAAGGCTGATTGACCGCCTTCTCAGGGAAGCGGATGGAACGGATAATAAAGAAAAACTGGGAGCGAATGCGATCCTTGGCGTATCCATGGCAGTGGCGAGAGCTGCGGCCAATGAACTTCAGATTCCTCTGTTCAGGTATTTGGGCGGCGTCCAGGCAAACCGGATGCCTGTTCCTATGATGAATATATTAAATGGCGGCGTCCATGCGGACAATACGGTGGATCTTCAAGAATTCATGATTATGCCTGTAGGCGCTGAATGCTTCAGCCAGGGGCTTCAAATGTGTTCTGAAATATACCACACATTAAAAAAACTGCTGAAAACAGGCGGATACTCCACTGCAGTTGGAGATGAAGGGGGATTTGCCCCTGACCTTAAGAATACGGAAGAGGTTCTCACCTATATCGTAGATGCGGTGAAAATGAGCGGTTATCATCCGGGTAAGGATATTAAGATTGCGATTGATGCGGCCTCCAGCGAGCTGTTTGAGGAAGAAACCGGCATGTATTATTTCCCGGGAGAGAGCAAAATGTCCGGAATTGAAGTGCGCAGGGATGCCAAGGAAATGGTGGATTATTACCGCAGGCTGGTGGACGGATTTCCAATTATTTCTATTGAAGACGGGCTTCAGGAAGAGGATTGGGAAGGATGGCAGATGTTGACGAAGACGTTGGGAAACAAAATCCAGCTGGTAGGAGATGATCTGTTTGTAACAAATACGAAACGTTTGAAGAAGGGAATCGAAATGGGTGCGGGAAACTCAATTCTTGTTAAAGTAAACCAGATCGGAACCCTGAGTGAAAGCTTTGAAGCCATTGAAATGGCAAAGAAAGCCGGTTTTACAACCGTGATTTCCCACCGTTCAGGAGAAACTGAGGATTCTATTATTGCGGACATTGCAGTAGCGGTAAACAGCGGTCAGATAAAGACCGGAGCCCCCTGCCGGTCAGACCGGACAGCCAAGTATAACCAGCTCCTCAGGATCGAAGAAAAATTAAAATAGAGGTTGTATTTAGAGGACAAATATGGTATGATATCTGTGTTTGACTATAGGAGGTGTGGATTGTAATGGTTAAGATAATATTATCAATTGTATTTGTTCTCATATGCATAGCGTTAACTGTGATTGTATTGCTTCAGGAAGGTAAGTCAGCCGGACTTGGCTCCATCGGCGGTATGGCAGATTCTTATTGGGGAAAGAACAAAGGGCGTTCCATGGAAGGAAACCTTGAGAAGTTTACGAAGTTCGCTGCCATCATGTTCGTTGTACTGGCAATTGTTTTGAATTTACTTTAACAGATAAGCACTCTTGGGAACAAGGGTGCTTTCATTTTATTTATTTCTGCGGCAAAGTGCGCTCTATAGAACAACTAATACAGAATGAGAGGTAGAGATGAGCGAAGAACAATTAAAAGAGAGAAAAGAAGTCGTAGTTTCTCTGATAAATGATCCGGCTTATGTGCCGATGAAGTTAAAAGAGATGGCCATGCTTTTAAATGTTCCAAAGAACCAGAGGGATGATTTGAAGACGGTTTTGGATGAACTTTTGAGAGAAGGAAAAGTGGGCATTTCAAAGCGGGGAAAATATGGGAAACCGGAGACATTTGCCATGGCCGGCACATTTTCAGGCCATCCCAAGGGATTTGGTTTCGTTACAATTGAAGGCCGTGACAGCGATGTATTCATTCCGGAGGATAAAACTGCCGGAGCGCTTCATGGGGATAAGGTCCAGATTGTCATTGAGCAGGAAAGCAGGGGTAAAAGAGCGGAAGGTTCTGTTATCCGCATATTGGAACATGCCAACCCAACTCTCGTTGGATTTTACCAGAAGAATAAAAATTTTGGCTTTGTAATACCGGATAACCTTAAAATCAATAAGGATGTTTTTATCCCTCAGGGAAAGGATATGGGGGCGGTACAGGGGCATAAGGTGGTGGTTAAGATCACGGATTTTGGCGACGGCAATAAGAAGCCGGAGGGCGTGATTGTGGAAATCATCGGCCATGTTAATGATCCTGGAACAGATATTTTGTCCATTGTTAAAGCCTATGACCTGCCGGAGGCGTATCCGGATGACGTGATGAAGCAGGTGGAAGGAATTGAAGACAGCGTGGACCCTAAAGAGCTGGCGGGACGTCTGGATTTAAGAAACTGGCAGACCGTGACCATTGACGGGGAAGATGCAAAAGATTTGGACGATGCCATCACTCTTACAAAAGAAGGAAATTCTTATAAACTAGGCGTGCATATTGCTGATGTGTCCAATTATGTGACGGAAGGAAGCCCGCTTGATAAGGAGGCATTAAAGAGGGGCACCAGCGTATATCTGGTGGACCGGGTGATTCCCATGCTGCCCCACAAGCTTTCCAATGGTATATGTTCCCTGAATGCGGGGACCGACCGGCTGGCATTAAGCTGCATTATGGATGTGGATGAACATGGAACAGTAACCGGACACAGGATTGCAGAAACAGTTATCAATGTGGACCGAAGGATGACTTATACGGCTGTGAATGCCATTGTGACGGACCGGAATGAAGACGTGATGGAGGAATACCGGGATTTTGTGGAATTGTTCGATCTGATGAAGGAACTGTCTGATATTCTCAGGGAGAAGCGGAGAAAAAGAGGTTCCATAGATTTCGATTTTCCGGAGAGCAAGATAATCCTGGATGAAAATGGAAAGCCTGTTGAAATTAAGCCATATGAGAGAAACGCCGCTACAAAAATTATCGAAGATTTTATGCTTCTGGCTAACGAAACAGTGGCTGAAGATTATTTCTGGCAGGATCTGCCCTTTGTTTACCGTACCCATGATTATCCGGATCCGGAGAAGATGAAGCGGCTGGGGACATTTATCAATAATTTCGGATACA
>JAGZXV010000035.1 GCA_018378255.1 Clostridiaceae bacterium
TAAACGTGAAGGCATTTTCGAAAATGCCTTCACGTTTAATGTAAATCCTCCCATCAATCCCCTTCTTTTATCCAGCACACATCTAATACAAAATCAATAGATAATCAATATATCGCCAATACACAGCCTTGAATCCTGGGAACGGGGGCGGGCAGGGCCCCCGTTCCCAGGATTCAAGGCGTTACTTTCGCCAATATATTAATTATACAAAAAATAAAGTTTAAAGTTCCCCGTTTACTTATCTGCCAGGAACTGATACAATGAATAAACCAGCGTTAGCTCCCTGTTCATAGAGATCTAACGCTTAAAGTGTTGCGTAAATGGCCGGAATTGAGAAGAATATAAGGAGTCTTTGATATGTATATTATAGTAGGGCTGGGAAATCCCACCAGGGAATATGAAAAAACCAGGCACAACGTCGGATTTCAGGTGATCGATGTGCTGGGAGACAAGCTGAATACGGAAATTACTGAAAAAAAGAATAAAGCGCTCTGCGGCAGAGGAATAATAGGGGGAGAAAAGGTTATATTGGCAAAACCCCAGACATTTATGAACCTCAGCGGTGAAAGTGTCAGGGCGATTTCAGATTATTATAAAGTGGAACCGGAAAATATTATTATTATATATGATGATGTCAGCCTGGCGCCAGGGCAGCTTCGTGTGAGGAAAAAAGGGAGCGCCGGAGGGCATAATGGTATTAAGAGCATCATTGCCCATCTGGGCACCCAGGAGTTTCCCCGGATCAGAGTGGGTGTGGGGGAAAAGCCAAGGGGCATGGATCTGGCGGATTATGTGCTGGGGCGATTTTCGAAAGAAGAGTCTGAGGTGATGGAAGAGGCATTTAAGCTGGCTGCAGAAGCGGCTTGCCTTCTTATTACGGATGGACCGGACGCGGCTATGAACCATTTTAATGCGAAGAAATGAGGTCGGCAATGAGTACAATATTTGCAAATCCGTTGGTTGAACTAAAGGAATATGAGGAACTGGATAAAGCTTTGAGACAGGGTAAGGGGCCGGTTTCAGTCAGCGGCTGCATGGATTCACAAAAGGTACATCTGATGTCTGAGACTGCGGGCAATCTGCCTTGGAAACTGGTGGTTACTTATGATGATTCCAGAGCCAAGGAAATCTATGATGATTTTTGTTACTTTAACCCTCAGACGTGGCTGTATCCGGCAAAGGATTTATTGTTTTACAGCGCGGATATTCATGGAAACCTGATAACAAAACAGAGGATGCAGGTGCTGAAACATCTTTTGGAGGATCAAACGGGTGTTGTGGTGACAACTTTGGACGGCCTGATGGATCATCTCATGCCTCTTTTATATTTAAAGGAACATGCCCTGACAGCTTTAATGGATCAGGAGATCGACCTGGACGAATGGAAGGAAAAACTGACCCTTTTAGGTTATGAGCGGATGGCCCAGGTGGACGGCATGGGCCAGTTTTCAATCAGAGGCGGTATTATCGACATCTTCCCTTTAACAGAAGAACTTCCGGTCAGGATTGAATTGTGGGACACTACTGTGGATTCGATCAGAACCTTTGACCTTGAGAGCCAGAGGTCCATTGAACAACTGGATCAGGTTTTGATCTATCCTGCATCTGAACTGGTGTTTGGAAAAAATCAGATTGAAGACGGGGTTAGACGGCTGGAAAAAGAGGCTAAAAAGTATGAAAAGACCTTGAGAGACCAGATGCAGACCGAAGAAGCGGCCAGAATTAAAGGCATTATCGGAGAACTGGTGGAAGGGCTGAAAGAAGGCTGGAAGCTTGGCGGCCTGGACAGCTATCTGCAGTATTTCTGTAAAGACAGCGTTTCATTTCTGGATTACTTTCCCAAAGGGCAGACCGCAGTATATCTGGATGAACCGGCCAGACTGAGGGAGAAAGGTGAGGCGGTGGAATTAGAGTTCAGGGAAAGCATGATACACAGGCTGGAAAAAGGGTATCTGCTTCCGGAACAGACTTCCCTGCTCTACCCGGTAAAGGAGGTGATGGCCGACTGCGTAGGAGCTCATTCTGTGCTTTTGACCGGACTGGAACAGAAGCTGACCGGTCTGGCGGTGAATAAACGGTACAGCATTCAGGCGAAAAATGTAAACTCCTATCAGAACAGTTTTGAGATGCTGATAAAAGACCTGCAGCGCTGGAAACGGGAAAAATACAGGGTTGTCCTGCTGTCGGCCTCCAGAACCAGAGCCAGCAGGCTGGCGGGGGATTTGAGGGAATACGGGCTGAGCGCATTTTGCCCGGATGACGAAGAACGTCAGGTGAAACCGGGAGAAATCCTGGTGACTTACGGAAACCTGCACCGCGGTTTTGAATATCCTATGATTAAATTTGTGGTCATTACCGAAGGTGATATGTTCGGTTCTGAGCGTAAAAAGAGGAAAAAGAAAAAGACGGTTTATGAAGGCAAGAAGATTCAGAGCTTTACGGAACTGTCGGTAGGCGACTATGTGGTACATGAGGATCACGGCCTGGGGGTTTACCGCGGAATCGAAAAGATTGAACGGGATAAGGTGATCAAGGATTACCTGAAAATCGAATATGCGGACGGCGGTAATTTATACCTTCCGGCTACCAGGCTGGATGGAATACAGAAATATGCCGGGGCGGATGCGAAAAAGCCTAAACTAAACAGGCTGGGCGGTGAACAGTGGAACAAAACCAAGACCAGGGTCAGAGGAGCGGTAAAAGAGATCGCCAAAGATTTGGTGGAACTATATGCTACCAGGCAGGAGGTAGAAGGTTACCAGTACGGGCCTGATACGGTATGGCAGAAGGAATTTGAAGAATTATTTCCTTATGATGAGACGGATGACCAGATGGAGGCCATTGATGCGACAAAAGCGGATATGGAAAGCAAGAAGATCATGGACCGCCTGATCTGCGGCGATGTGGGATACGGGAAGACGGAAATTGCTCTCAGGGCCGCATTTAAAGCGGTTCAGGAAAATAAGCAGGTGGTATATCTGGTTCCCACCACAATTCTGGCACAGCAGCATTATAATACTTTCCTGCAGCGAATGAAGGATTTTCCTGTGCGCGTGGATCTGATGTCCAGATTCCGCACCCCTTCCCAGCAGAAAAAGACGCTGGAAGATTTGAAAAAGGGGCTTGTGGACATTTTGATCGGAACACACAGGGTGTTGTCTAAGGATGTACAGTTTAAGAATTTAGGGCTGCTCATCATTGATGAAGAGCAGCGTTTTGGCGTTGCACATAAGGAAAAGATTAAGCAGCTGAAGAAAAATGTAGACGTGCTGACGCTGACGGCCACGCCCATTCCCAGAACTCTGCATATGAGCCTGATCGGCATCCGCGATATGAGCGTGCTGGAGGAGCCGCCTGTGGACCGTGTGCCGATCCAGACTTATGTGATGGAATATAACGACGAGATGGTTCGGGAAGCCATAAACAGGGAACTGTCCCGCGGGGGACAGGTTTATTATGTTTACAACAGGGTCAATGATATCGACGAAGTGGCGGCACATGTGGCAAAACTGGTACCGGATGCATCGGTCACCTTTGCCCATGGGCAGATGCGGGAACATGAGCTGGAACGGATTATGCTGGATTTCATAAACGGTGAGATCGATGTGCTGGTATCGACCACGATTATTGAAACAGGATTGGATATTTCCAATGCAAATACCATGATTATTCAGGACGCGGACCATATGGGGCTGTCACAGCTGTACCAGCTTCGGGGTCGTGTGGGCCGGTCTAACCGGACTGCATATGCATTTTTAATGTATAAGAGGGATAAGATGCTGAAAGAGGAGGCGGAAAAGCGTCTTCAGGCTATCCGGGAATTTACGGAACTGGGGTCTGGTATTAAGATTGCCATGCGGGATTTGGAGATCAGAGGGGCCGGAAACATTTTAGGAGCGGAACAGCATGGGCAGATGGAGGCCGTGGGATACGATCTTTACTGCAAGATGCTGAATCAGGCAGTTCAGGCCCTTCGGGGGCAGCGGACGGAGGAAGAAAGTTTTGAAACCGTGGTGGACTGCGATATCGACGCATATATTCCGGTGTATTACATTAAGAATGAGTATCAGAAGCTGGATATCTATAAGCGTATTTCCGGGATTGAAACGGATGAGGAGTATATGGATATGCAGGATGAGCTGACAGACCGTTTCGGAGAGATTCCTAAACCGGTGGATAATCTGCTTCGCGTAGCCAGTTTAAAGGCCCTGGCCCATAAAGCTTATGTGACGGAGGTCAATGTAAACCGACAGGAAGTGAAGCTTTCCATGTATCCTAAGGCAAAGCTGAATGTGGCTGGAATACCTGCGGTCGTGGAACAATACCGGGGTGATCTGAAATTTCAGATGGGAGAAGCGCCGGGCTTTGTGTATGTGGACCAGCGTGGGAAGAACAAAGACTGTGAGGCGATGATGGATAAGGCGAAAGAGATTCTGCTGCAGCTTTGTGAGCTGTCCGGCTGATGGAATTGCCATGGACGGTATTAAAGGATAAGAATTGAAATTAAAAATAAAAAGACCAGAGTGTCCATACTCCCGGACATTCTGGTCTTTTAATTACGGATTGGAATCAGAGGATTTACGGTAATCACTTGGAGTAATACCCTGGTTTAATTTAAATCGCCGGGTAAAGCTGGATATGTTATAATAGCCAACTTGTTCCGCAATCTCTTTCAATGGCAGATTTGTGGTCCTCAGCAGTTCTTTTGCCTTCTTCATTCTCTGGTAAATCGTATAATCCATGACATTCTGCCCCGCATGATCCTTAAAAAACTTGCTGAAGGCCGGAAGCGTCATTTCAAAATGTTCCGCAGCGTCATATGCTGAGAAATCACAGTTTAAGCAGTTATCATCTACAAACCGGATCACTTCTTCAAATCCTACCTTTTTATAAGCCGGTGTAGTAAATTCTTTCAGACTTTCACTCCAGGAACGCAGCATCTGTATGATTTCCTGGGCAGTTTCCATTCCGGATAATTCAAGAGGAGAATTGGAAACAGTGGGCCTCATTCCGCGGCAGTGCTCATTGACCAGATGAATTAAATCAAAACAAATGCTTCGGGCCAGATATAAAGGAAGCAGGCGCTGTTCCATAAAGCCGATAATGTTCTGGACTGCGGAGTAGATATTCTGTTCATTTTGTGATAAAAGCGCATTCCGCAGCACTTCAAATTCCTGGTGAGGATAGACAACAGCGGATTCCTGAGGTCCAAGAACTTCTTTAAACTCTATAATCGTTCCATTTCCCTTGACAAAACGGTAGTCCAAAGCGCTGGCAGCTTCCATATAAGACTGGGCGATCCGCTCTGTGCTGTCTACAACAGAACCGACGCCAATTGTGGTGAACAGGCCGCGGCTTTCAGAAAGGTAAGTTTGTATGCGGCTGAATAATGGATGCAGTGAAGCTTCTTTTTCCGGCAGATTCATGAGAAGAATGATCTGGTTGGGGTGGAAACTGTGCAGGTAGTAATAAATATAAGGAATCTGAAGCTGTTTTTTAATCTCCTGAGCCAGAAGCTGCAAATTCTCTGTCTGTGCATGCACCATCAGAATTCCGATAGAAAAGTAGGCATTTGGTAGAGAAAGTTCCAGCTCAGAACAGTCCAGATTGAAATCATCTTTGGACGGATAGTCACCGCTCAGCAGGCGGTGAAGCTTTTCATTCTTGACTGCGGTAAGGCTGTCTTCTAACTTAGAGGACAGGGAACTGTTCTGCATGGATAAAAAATCAAGGGCATTGGAGATTGTGGTCAGCTCATCCGAAGGGGTTCCCTCCGGAGATACCTGTTTTGCTTTATCCAGCAGACGGCGCACCGGTGCGTAATTCACTTTTTGAAGGAAATAGATTGTAACGCTGGCTAAGAGTATGATGATGATGATAGCCAGAATAAAATCTCTCATAATTGCGGATGCCTGGGAAAAGGTGGTCTGCCTGTTGGGGATGAATGCATAATAAGCCCATCCATTGTCAATGGACTGATGTCTGCGCACCACATACTCTGCGCCGCCTTCCTTTACCGGGCTGGTGATCTGAGGCTGCGCCAGGATGGAGCGCAGGTTATCCTGACTGCCAAAGCCTGTAATCACAGTCCCTTCCCGATCCGTGATATAGATCTGAGCATGATAACTTTTTAGTTTGGGACTGATAAGGTTTTCAATTGAACTGCTTTTAACATAGAACAGGACGGTTCCTTCATGTCTTTGATAATCTGTGTAAAGAGGATACAAAAAAATCACAATATCTTCCATAACCGGGGTGATCCCAAGCGAAGCCAGCTCATGCCGGGGGATACACATGGACGATGACGAGTTTTGTATGAGTTCCTGCAGACTGGAATTGTCCATCTCCGACACTTTAAAAATCCTGTCAAAATAATAATCCTTTTCACAGGTCGTAGTGCTTGTGGTGATATAGTCATTGTTGTCCGGTATTAATACAATATCTTCAATAAATGCATTCGAAGAAGCGAAACCAGACAAATATGTAATGACCGGCTGCAAATGATAAGGGGAGCTGGCAGCCGCCGCCTGGCGGATCGTTCCGGTAATAGCCAGCTGTTCGGAGATATTCTGCATGGATTCCAGTTCATTTTCCAGCTGGGTGCTCATCTGCACCAGTTCCAAATCTACGGTTTCATAGATTTCAGCATAGAATTTTTTCATAAATCTGGACGAATAAAAGATAGTCAGAATGATTAGAGGAATTAACAAAACAGTTACGTAGGAGATCAGATACCGGATATAGTGTTCTTCGCGATGCAGCTTTTTTGTTAATTTATGCATAAGGTTAAATTGCCTCTTTCTTTTAATTTGACAATATTTATTATATGCTAACTGCACAAAGCATGCAAGAGCAATACTGGATACATGATAAAATATGCTGGTTTTGTTGGATAAAACGGTAAAAACCACCATAAAATGCCGGGCAAATTCTGCAAACCGGCAAAAAATGTTAAATTCAACGGCATTTTTTTGAAAAGCCGCATTCCGTCTCTGAAAATGGGAGCAAATAATGCGCGTTGAAATGGCAGGTGAATTCATTCTATACTGAGGCCAGACAAAAACAAGTTTGAAAATTAAGGGAGGTTTCAATATGAATAAGGCTGGGCCGAAAGAAACTGAAACAAAGAGTATCCGGGCAGTAAATTTCAACAGAGCGAAGAGTGCAGTGCACCGGGACTGGCAGCTTTTGCTTCTCTGTGCAGTACCGGTTCTCTATTTTATCATTTTCCATTATATACCGATGTATGGTGTACAGATCGCATTTAAAGATTTTAAGGCGGTTGACGGTATCTGGGGGAGCGCATGGTGTGGTTTTAAACACTTTAAACGGTTTTTTTCATCGTCACAGTTCTGGCCGCTGATAAAGAATACGTTGGGGCTGAGCTTTTTGCAGATATTGCTGGGATTCCCGATGCCCATATTGCTGGCTATCATGTTAAATCAGTCCAGGAATCAGAAGTACAAAAAGTTTGTGCAGTCCGTTGTTTACTGCCCGCATTTTATATCCATCGTCGTATTGACCGGTATGCTTTATATCTTTTTATCGCCTAGAAATGGTATTATAAATAATGTAATTCAGATGATGGGAGGGGATCCGATCTTCTTTTTAGGAGATGCGAAATACTTTAAGTTAACCTTTGTGATATCCGGAATCTGGCAGAATGCGGGGTGGAGCGCCATTATCTATATCGCTGCCCTTGCAGGCATCAGCCCCGATTTATATGAAGCGGCCCAGGTGGACGGAGCGAATAAATGGCAGAGAATCTGGCATATCGATCTTCCCGGAATTTTACCCACAGTAATTATGATGCTGATCCTTGAAATCGGTAAAGTCATGAATCTGGGATTCCAGAAGGCGTATCTGATGCAGAACGCACAGAATCTGGCTGCGAGCGAGATTATTTCCACCTATGTATATAAAGTAGGTATGATGGATGCCCAGTACAGCTATTCGGCCGCAATCAATCTGTTTAATAATCTGGTGAATATCATTCTTCTGGTTACAGTCAACCACATAGCCAAGAAGACAACAGAGAACAGTTTATGGTAGGAGGGGCGAAATGAAGAAGTTAAATAAAGACGTACAGAGCACAAAAACCGTACATAGAAGTTTTAAGTCCCAGGCATTGGCAGACCGGCTGTTTGATATTTTCAATTATCTGCTCCTTGGAATCATCGCAGTCTGTGTGCTGTATCCGTTGTTTTTTATCGTTATTGCATCATTTTCCGATCCGGTGGCAATCAATAACGGCAAAGTGGTATTCTGGCCTGTAGGATTCAACACGTTGGGTTATAAAAAGATCTTTGAAAATGTCAAAATCTGGCGTTCTTACAGCAACACCATCTTTTATACTGTAGTCGGAACGACCATCAATGTAATTCTGACTATGATGCTGGCATATCCGCTGAGCAGGAAGAAATTCTTTGCCCGCAAGTTTTTAATGATGTTTGTCATGTTTACCATGTATTTTCAGGGCGGCCTGATTCCGACCTATTTATGGATGAATGATCTCCATCTGTACAATACGCCTTGGGTTATGGTGCTGCTGCCTGCAATTAATGTATTTAACCTGATTATTGCAATTAACTTTATCAGCAACAACATTCCGGAAGAATTATATGAAGCGGCCTCCATAGACGGCTGCAACCACATTAAGTTCTTCTTTAAGATCATACTTCCGCTGTCCAAAACGATTGTTGTAGTTTTAGTTCTTTATTATGGAGTTGCACATTGGAATGAATTTATGAACGGACTGATCTATCTGAGAGATGAAGGGCTTCATCCGCTGCAGCTGACCCTAAGAAGCATTCTTTTACAGAATCAGGCATCGGGGCTGGGGGATGTGGACAGTATTATTGAACAGCAGAAGGCGGCGGAACTGATTAAATATGGAGTAATTATTGTATCCACGATACCGGTGCTGATTGTTTATCCGTTTTTACAGAAACATTTTGCAAAAGGTGTTATGGTTGGCTCTGTGAAGGGCTGATATATAAGAAGATTTATAATAAAATATTAGGAGGAGAATTGAATGAAGAAGAGATTTGTCAGCGCACTGCTGGTAGCAGCAGTTGCAGCATCGGGGTTATCGGCTTGCGTGCCGAAAGCAACAGAGCAGGCAGCAACAACTCAGGCGGCATCGGCAGCAGGAGAGACACAGGAAGAATTTAAAGTAAATAAGGAAGGCCTGCCGATCGTAAACCAGCAGATCGTCTATGAAATTGCAGCAAGCACTCAAAAGAACAAAAACTTTAAAGATCTGGAGTTTTTCCAGAAACTGGAAGAGGAGACTAACGTTATCATTAACTGGAATATGTCTTCAGACGACGGCTGGAATGAGAAAAAGAGCCTTTTATTCGCAGGCAACACTCTGCCGGATGCATTTTATGGACAAGGCATCTTAACGGATGTGGATATCATCAAATACGCTTCTCAGGGAATGCTGATTCCGCTGAATGAGCTGATCGATGAATACGCCCCCAACCTGAAAGCGATTTTGGATGAACATCCCCAGTACCGTAAACAGATTACGGCGCCGGACGGCAATATCTATTCCCTGCCGACGATCAATGAGTTAAATCCCACCACCCATGATAAATTGTTCATCAATAAAACATGGCTGGATAATCTTGGGCTGGAAGTTCCTACTACAAAAGAAGAATTTGAAACGGTGCTTCAGGCATTTAAAGACGGCGATCCCAATGGCAACGGCGATACGACGGATGAGATCCCATTTACCTTCAGAATGAGCTCCAGCGATCCCTATAACCGGCAGCAGGGACTTCAGTCCTTGTTCGGAACGTTTGGCCAGTTAGACGATATCTATCATTTTATCGTAAAAGACGGGGAAGTTATCTATACACCTCAGACTGAACCATATAAAGAAGCGATTTCATGGTTCCATAAGTTATATTCAGAAGGTTTAGTCGATAAGGAAGCATTTACCCATGATATGAATGTCTACTATTCCAAGATTCAGGATCCGGGCAAAGTGGTCGGCGTATTCCTGGGATGGAGCGGCAATGCAACGGCGGCTGCGAATAAAGATGATTATGTTGTGATGGCTCCGTTAGTAAATACCGACGGAAAACAGATTTGGCGTACAGTAGATGCAAAGGTTGTGTCAAAGGGCTCATTTGCAATTACTAATACAGCAGAGCATCCGGAAGTTTTGGTCCGCTGGATCGACCAGTCCTATGACCAGGAAGCTTCCTTACAGGTCAGCCAGGGGCTGCTTGGACATACATTGGAAAAGACCAGTGAAGGCAGATACCAGTATATTAAATTGGCGGAAGGCATGACATTGGATACTGCAATTCATGATTTCGGACCCGGAAATGACGGAACATTTACATTAATGCAGGAGACAATTGATAAGCTGGATTTGAACGCAAACTTAAAAGAGCGTCAGGAACTGGACAAATTCTACTCCCAATACAATGTACTGGCAGAAGAGATGTATCCAAATGTATTGTTTACGGAAGAAGAAGTGGAAGAAATCGGCATTCTGCAGACGGATATTGATTCTTATGTTGCACAGAAATACGCAGGCTGGATTGTGGAAGGCGGTGTGGAAGAAGAGTGGGATTCATTCCAGAAGAAGCTTCAGGATATGAATGTAGACCGCTATGTCCAGATCTATAAAGACGCATACGCCCGTTATAACGAAGAATAGATGGTAAGGGGGAGCCGTACAGGAGTGCGGCTCTCTTGTGGAAATACAGTGTAAAAGGAGAAGATCAATGAAACCTCATGTAGTTATCATTATGGCAGACCAGCTGCGTTATGATGTGCTTGGACGTGGATTTACACCAAATATCGATTCCATAGCGGAGCAGGGAGTGAAATTTAACAGGGCGTATTGTGCCTGCCCGTTGTGTGTACCGGCCCGCGCCGCATTTTTTACGGGAACGTATCCAAACCACAATGGTTCCTTAATCAATCCATGGGAGCCTGCGGATGAGCGGTACGGAGATGTGAGAAAAGAGATTGATAATCTGTATTCCATGATGGAATGTGAATGGGACAGTATTCACAGCGGCAAACAGCATTTGTTCACAGAAGGCGGAAAGCTGGAGAACCGGAAAGACTCTAAAACCCGTTTTTTTTCTACGGAGAAAACGTATAAGGAGTTTTTAACGTCCAGCCAAAAAGCGATGCCGGGAGGCGCCCGGTTCCGTACAAAGGTACCTGAGATGGTGGACGGAAAGGTTACACGGGTCAGTAATTATTCAAATGCAGAGACAGGCTGTTATGAAGGGGGAGAGGAATACTATTTTGATGCTTATTTTGCCAAAAAGGCGCTGGAAGGCTTAAAAGCCAGGGATACAAAAAAGCCCCTCCTGTTAAATGCCATGTTTTTAGCCCCTCATCCCCCTCTGCAAATTCCTGAGCCATGGTATCAAAAGGTGGGGGCAGGTGAGTTTGAACTGCCCGAAAATGTGGGAATTTATTACCCGAAACAGTCCCCGCTCCAGATGTACAACCTGACCGGGATTGTAGGCGCCCGCTATGACCGGGAACATTGGAAAGAGGCATGGCGCGTCTATCTGGGGCTGGTTGAAATGCTGGATCACTGTGTGGGCCAGATCATAGATGAGCTGAAACGCCAGAATATCTATGATGAAAGCCTGATTCTATTTACAAGCGACCATGGCGAGATGCTGGGCTCTCACGGATTATTCCAGAAGATGTGTATGTATGAAGAATCGGCCCGGGTCCCCCTTTATATGAAGTTTCCAAAAGAATTTGAGGTATCTCAAAAAGAAATTAACCAGGTGGTGAATCACATCGATGTGCTGCCGACGCTGTGTGAATACCTGAATCTGAAGCCCGGCAGCGTTATGGACGGAGTTTCACTTCTGCCCTTAATAAAAGGGATATCGCAGGAAAAGGATGACGCCGTTACATTCATCCAATATGACGGCAACGGTTCCCGCTCCAATTTCCAGCGCTGTATCATCCGGGGTAATTATAAACTGACGGCCGACTTTTTCAAAGATGAAGTTTTTTATGAACTTTACGATTTAAAACAGGATGTTCAGGAAACCACAAATCTGATGTTTGCGCCTGAATATGATAAAATGGCGCGGGAAATGGCAGCCGAATTGTCCGCTCATATGACTGCAAGCGGTGATCTGCTGGCGCTGCCGCCTTTTCAGCCACAGGTGTTCAGAGAGAGCTATTCGGATTTCCCTGTATTATAGGAGGAAAAATGAAACTGGATGTGAAACAGGACTATCAGCAATTATGCGGAGAACTTTTAACGGACTGGTGTGAAGCTCTTTTAAAACTTCAGATTAAAGATACGGGAAATAAAAGGCTGGATGGAGCGGTTCTATGCCCGGCCTGCAATAAAATCCATGGAAGATGTTTTGAGGCGATGTACCCGTTTCTATATATGGCGGAACTTAAGAAGGACAATAAATGGATCCAGGCTGCAGACCAGTTATTCAGCTGGGCGGAAAATGTAGTTTCCCAGGAAGACGGTTCCTTTCTTAATGATATAGAGGTGAATTGGAAAGGAACCACGGTTTTTAATACAATCCAGCTTGCCGACTGCTTGTTATTCCATGGAAAAATTCTGCCCCCAAATATGGAAAAGACATGGAAAAACCGTTTGAGAAGATCGGCTGAATTTCTATATGAATATGAGGAACTGAATGATAACAATATTAATTATCCGGTTTCCAATGCGTTGGCACTGTATGAATGCGGCATAGTCTTTGGCGACGACAGGTATACGGAAAGGGCGGAAAAGCTGGCGCTCCTGGCCGAACATGTGGTCACAGACCATGGCCTGATTTTTGGAGAAGGGATTCCCCGTTTTCATAAAAGCCCGAAAGGCTGTGTGCCGGTTGATATAGGTTATAATACAGAGGAAACGGTTCCCTCGCTGGCTTTGTATGGAATGCTGAGCGGGAATGGCAAAGTCTGTTCATTGGCGGAAAAAGCTCTGTGCGGCCACCTGGATTTTATGCTGGAAAATGGCGCCTGGGACAACAGCTTTGGAACCAGGAATTACAAATGGACGTATTGGGGAAGCCGCACTTCTGACGGATGCGGGTTAGGCTATCTGCTCTTTGCAGGCAGGCATCCGGAATTTGCGCTGGCAGCCGCTAAAAATTTGACTTTGTTAAAGAAATGTACGCATGGAGGGCTGTTATATGGAGGCTATCATTATTATGAAGCGGGGCAGCCGCCATGTGTCCACCATACATTTACCCATGCAAAGGTTCTGGCAGGGATTCTGGACAGGAAACTTTGGGAAGGGGTTGAGACAGGAGGCGTTCTTCCGAGAGAAAGGGATGGTGGGATCAGGTATTATCCGGAAACGGACACCTGGCTGGTTAACAGGGCAATTTATACGGCTACAGTCACTGCCTATGACTGGGAGTATCTGCCGGGAGGCCATGTTAGCGGCGGGACATTATCTCTGTTTCACCATAAACTGGCGGGAACGTTATTGTGCGCGGGAATGAGCCGGTACAGCTTAAAAGAACCTGCTAATATGCAGATTCCATACCGTGTACGCCATGAATGCCTGGCATTGAGAATTGAAAAAAATGTGGACGGGCATATATACAGCAGTATTTATGATACGAATGCCCAGGTTAACGCAGAGGGCAAAACGATTGTGGTGAGAGGGATTCTCAAGGATATCGGATACAGGGAAGAGCCGGGAAAAGATTCCCCCTATTATTTTAAATATCAATTTGAAGAGGATAAAGTGGTGATTCAAGCCGGATGTCCGGACGGCAGGCTGGTCTGCCCGGTCGTGAGCAGACAGGGAGAGAACGTTATAACAGAAGGAGCAGGAACCGTTTTAAAGATAAAAAAGAAAGGGGTCTCAGTCAGAATAGAAGGTTCCGGTCACATCTGTCTTCCATATGGAAAAGAGCGGATATTCAATCTTGTACCCGGATTGGAGGCGCTTCGTATGGAGATGATGCTGGGGCAGGATGTGACCGGAATTCAGATTGAGGTTCAGGTTAACCGCAACGATGCCTGAATGACCGGGAGTTTATGATAAATGACAGCAAATTATGATAATAAGAGGGGAAAAGAGAGGGATTTTTATGCAGGATTGGGTCCGGGAACTCTATTTGAGGATAACAAAAAAATTAGAAAAGGAATGGGAACGGGTAGGAGACAAAATTCCCTATTGGACAGAAGAGGGAACATATAAAACCGACTATGCGGGAAAAGATATCTATTGGTGGACGAATGGGTTCTGGCCTGGGATATTGTGGAAACTGTATTCTGTTACGGGAAAAGAGGAGTACAGACGATGCGCGGAGTCGATTGAAGAAAAACTGGATGAAGCGTTATATGGTTTTGACGGCCTTCATCACGATGTGGGATTTATGTGGCTTCACAGTGCGGTAGCTGACTACCGTCTCACAGGATCTAAAAAATCCAGGTCCAGAGGGCTGATGGCTGCCAGCGTTCTGGCCGGAAGATATAATCCGGAAGGAAAGTATATACGGGCGTGGAATCCGGAATGTGTGGAGCCGGAAGAAGACTGTACCGGCTGGATTATTGTGGATTCCATGATGAATATTCCGCTTTTATACTGGGCTTCAGAAGAATTGGGGGATAAGCGTTTTTACTATCTGGCAAAAAATCATGCGGCTACAGTATTGAAAAATCTGGTGAGAGAAGACGGTTCCAGCGGCCATATTGCGGCTTTAAATCCTGATAATGGCCAATTAACAGCCATCCTGGCCGGACAAGGATATTCAAACACTTCCTGCTGGTCCAGAGGACTGTCATGGATACTCTATGGTTTCGCACTTAGTTACCGGTATACAAAAGAAAAAGAGTATTTGGATACGGCAAAAAAAGCAGCCCATTACTTTATAGCCAACTGTTCCCTGACAGGATATGTTCCTCTGTGCGATTTCCGCCAGCCAGCCGAACCTGTTATCTATGATGCATCGGCCGGGGTGTGCGCAGCATGCGGACTGTTGGAGATTGCCGGACATGTTGGGGAAGAGGAAAAAGTGATATATCAAAAACATGCGGAAAATATGATAAAAGCTATCGTGGAGAACTGCTGTAACTGGGATGAAGACCAGGATTCCATTGTCGGAAAATGCAGAGTGGCCTACCACAATCAGGCCCGTAATCAGACAGATTTGATTTATGCCGATTATTTTCTGCTTGAAGCTGTGTTAAGGATCATGGGAAAAGACTTCCTGATCTGGTGAGGTTAAATTCAAATTATTAAACTGCTGGCTAAATTTCGAGATTAAAAAATGTATAAATTCCTTCATTTGACAAATACTACTTCCAGAAACGGAGAGTACAGTAAATGGAGGAATTTTTATGAAAGCTACAGGAATTGTAAGAAGAATTGACGATTTGGGCAGGGTAGTAATACCAAAAGAAATACGTCGGACCCTTCGTCTTCGTGAAGGTACGCCGCTTGAAATATTTACAGACAGAGAAGGGGAAATCATCTTAAAAAAATATTCCCCGATGGTAGAGCTGACCTCATTTGCGACCCAGTATGCGGACGCCATGGCACAGTCTACAGGAATGATGGTTTGTATTACTGACAGAGATCAGGTGATTGCAGTTTCAGGCGGATCTAAAAAAGACTTATTACAGAAGACGATCAGTAAACAGTTAGAGCACCTGATTGGTGAAAGAACTACGGTTCTGGCTGCAAAAGATGAAAAAGGTTTTATTTCTCTCACATCGGAAGAGATGGAGGGAATTACCGCCCAGGTTATCGCTCCTATTATATGTGAAGGTGATGCAATCGGTTCCGTTTCTCTGCTGAGCCGCGAACCAAGGGCCCGCTTTGGAGATACAGAAACAAAACTGGTCATGACGGCTGCCGGATTTCTCGGAAGGCAGATGGAGGGATGATCAAAAACAGGAGGGGCAGGTCATGTAAGGCGGCTGCTCCTCTTGTGATTTTGGTATGCATGAGCTATAATACATCCAAAAGGAGGGACCGTTCATGTATACATTTGACGATTTGAAACATATTATGGAAGAGCTGCGTTCAGACCATGGATGTCCATGGGACAAAGAGCAGACCCATGAAAGCCTGAAAAAATGTCTGGTGGAAGAGAGCCAGGAGGTACTGGATGCCATTGATCATCACGACAAGGAGAATTTGTGTGAGGAATTGGGGGATCTGCTTTTGCAGGTTATGATGCACAGCCAGATTGCCATGGAAAACGGAGACTTTACGGCAGACGATGTCGTGAACGGGGTTTGTGAAAAAATGATACGCCGCCACCCCCATGTTTTTGGCGGTAAAAAGGTCAGTTCTCCCGAGGAAAGCCTGGCTTTATGGAACGAGATAAAAAAGCAGGAAAAAGCCAAAAAACCTTGACAAATCAATGATTAGAGGCTATAAATGATAGAGTATAGTACAAATAAAATTGAGTAGTGATTTAATCGTCTACCATAGACAATTCTAGGAGGAAAATTTAAATGAACAAGACAGAATTAATCGCAGCTATCGCAGCAAAAGCAAACCTCAGCAAGAAAGACGCTGAAGAAGCATTAAAGGCATTTACAGATGTTGTTGCTGAAGAATTAGTAAAAGGCGAGAAAATCCAGTTAGTTGGTTTTGGTACTTTTGAAGTATCTGAAAGAGCTGCAAGAGAAGGAAGAAATCCTAAGAGCGGCGAAGTTATGAATATCCCTGCATCAAAATCTCCAAAATTCAAACCTGGTAAAGCGTTAAAGGATAAAGTAAACGAATAATTTATGAGATTAGATAAATTCCTCAAAGTATCACGACTGATCAAGAGACGGACGGTGGCTAATGAAGCGTGCGATGCAGGCAGGGTATTAGTCAATGATAAGCCGGCGAAGGCGTCCCTGAACGTAAAGACAGGGGATATCATAGAGATTCAGTTCGGAACGAAATCTGTAAAAGTTGAAGTGCTGGATGTACAGGAAACCGTGAAAAAAGACGAGGCAAAAGAACTTTACCGATATTTATAATAGTCATAAATTACCGAACCTCTTAATATATTTAACCAATGAGTTAAATATATTAGGAGGTTTTTGTATGCAGGAAAAGATGGACATCCGCCCTCACAAAGTAATAATGGAAAACCGGTCATCCAGCAGCATAACGGGAATCCGCGATGTGGTTTCATTTAACGAAAATCAGGTTGTACTGGATACGGATATGGGTCTTTTAACGATCAAGGGAAAAGATCTGCATGTAAGCCGCCTTACCGTGGAAAAAGGGGAAGTGGATGTGGACGGAACCATTGACAGCCTGGTGTACTCCTCCAACGAAGCATTTCACAAGTCGGCCGAATCCTGGGTGGTGCGGCTGTTTAAGTAAGGCGGTGACGGAATTTGAGTGGAAATATCCAATATGAACTTCAGCTTCAGTTTTTGGGACTTATCACCGGAGCCGGCCTGATGTTGAGCTATGATGTGCTGCGGGTATTCAGGATTTTTATTCCCCACCATTTTATCTGGACCGGGATTGAGGATATGATATACTGGATTTATGCGGCGCTCGTTACCTATACTCTGCTCTATCGTTTAAACGACGGAGGGGTTCGCGGATACGTGGTGGCGGCCGCGCTGGTGGGTATGATCGCATACGACCGGCTTATCAGCAGGTTTTTCTTGAAAATATTGGAAAATGGTTATAAAATGTTGCAAAAAAAGCTGAAATATCTTAGAATGAAATTAAGTAGACATAAAAAACGGCGAACGGGAAAAGCTGGTGATTGACATGGGAACTTCAAACCGAGCCAGAAGGCGCAAAAAAGAGAGATTGGGCAATCGTATGGCCCTGATTGGAATCACGGGTGTCATTTTAAGTATGGCAGTGGTGGTAAGTATTAAGGGCGCGACTTTACAGGATAAAGACCTGGAATATATGGTGAAAGAAGAGAACCTGCAGGCACAGAAAGCGAAAGAAAAAGACCGCGCCGCCGAATTGGAAGAACGCCGTATCTATGTCCAGACAAAACAGTATATTGAGGAAGTGGCGAAAGAAAAGCTCGGACTGGTAAACCCGGACGAAGTGATTTTAAAGCCGAAAGGATAAAAGGAATGTCGAAAGATTTTGTGCATAAGCATCCCTGATTTGACATATATTTCCCTCCTGCCTGTATATAATATGATTCAGTATATACAGGTGAGGAGGTTTTTTTGTGTTAAAACGGAGATATGTACATAAAGATATGGCTGATGTGAATATCTATACGGCGAGACGGCTCAACGATATGGCCGGTTCTTTGGAAGAGCTGGCAAAGGCCTTTGCCGATGAAATAAATGACGGACAGAAGCTGACAAGAGAAGACGGCATGGCGGCCATGCAGACGGCTGCAGCTGTGGTCTGCGGAAGCTGTAATAAATGCAACATTTATTCGGACAGCGAAAAAGAGGACAGCTATTATCTGTATTATCTGCTGAGGGCTTTTGAGCAGAAAGGAATGGTGGAACATTCGGACATGCCCCGGCTGTTTCAGGAGATGTGCAGAAAGAAGAATGATTATCTGGGCCAGTTGAACAGGAATCTGGGTAAGGCTACCATGAATTTAAGCTGGAAGAACCGTTTCCTGGAGAGCCGGGATGCGGTAGTGGTTCAGTTTCGGGAGCTGGCAATGATCCTGGAGGAATTCTCCCATCAGATGGAAGAGGCGGTGGACATCACATCCACGAAGGCCGACGGGATCAAAAGAATCTTCAGGCGGCATCATATGGTGGTGGAAAACCTGCTGGTGCTGGAGTATGAGAATAAGAGACGGGAAGCCTATCTGACCGTTAAGACCACCAATGGCAGGTGCATGACGTCAAAGGAAGCGGCTGGCCTGATCGGACAAGCTATGGGAGGAACGGAATGGGATGTGGCAAAAGACAGTAAAAACATCATAACCCGCCAGTTCGCTACTGTCCGATTTATCGAAGAGGGATCATACCGGATGCTTTACGGAGTTGCCCGGGCGTCGAAGCGGGGGGAGGCGGTATCCGGCGATAACTATACATACGGAGAACACGTTCCCGGCCAGGTGCTCATGAGCATATCCGATGGAATGGGAAGCGGCCAGACCGCATCAGGAGAGAGCCAGAAGGTGATAGAACTGACGGAACAGCTTCTGGGCACTGGTTTTTCCTGCCGGTCGGCATTAAAACTGGTGAATACGGTGCTCCTTTTGTCGGGAACAGAGCAGCATCCGGCCACCCTGGACCTGTGTCTTGTGGATCTTCACACAGGCGTGCTGGAAGCCATGAAACTGGGAGCGTCCGCCACTTATGTGATGAGTGAAAATGGAGTTGAAATACTGGAAGCGGGAGATGTGCCCATGGGAGTGCTGAACACGGTGGAACCCCTTCTGCTGTCCAGAAAATTGTGGGATGACGACAGGATCATCATGGTCAGCGATGGGGTGCTGGACGCCCTTCCGGGAGAGGAAAAGGAACTCGTGTTAAAAGAATACCTGGACAGCATGCCCAGGAAGACGCCGCAGGACATGGCAGAACGGATTCTAAGGTTCGCATGTTCTTTTTCTAATGCGGCCAGGGATGATATGACCGTTCTGGCGGCCGGAATTTGGAAACGAAAATAATATTTGCATGTATTGGAGAATACTAGTATATTATTAGTAACAGTTCAGACGGCGGGAAAATTGATAAAGAAAGCGGCGTCAAGCTGGCTTGTAAGCAGCTTTTTTTATCAATTTTCACATCGGATGAACATCCGATGCTTCTTGACCGGCCTTTTCGGTCAAGAAGATTAGCCGTCTGGATCGTTTGAAATTGATAAAGAAAGCAGCGTCAAGCTGGCTTGTAAGCGGCTTTTTTTATCAATTTTCACATCGGATGGATATCCGATGCTTCTTGACCGGCTTTTTCGGTCAAGAAGATTAGCCGTCTGGGCTGTTACGAAGGCGGAAAGCTTTAGAGTGTATTTGAAAGTTATAACACTCTTCAGAAGGGTGATATCATCATGCAAAAGAGATTTCTGGAATTTAGTGAAAAATATCATATGTTCCGTGAAGGAGAACGTGTCGTCGCCGCTGTATCGGGCGGCGCTGATTCTGTGTGCCTTTTACATTTGCTGGCGATAAACCGGGAGAAGTTGGGCATCGAAGTGTCCGCTCTGCACGTACACCATGGGCTGCGGGGGAAAGAGGCGGACAGAGACGCCGCTTATGTGGAGGAACTGTGCAGGAGACTTAAGGTTCCCTGCCGGGTGATCCATGAAGACGCCGCCCAATATGCCAAGGCACATGGACTGTCTTTAGAAGAGGCGGGGCGGGAGATCCGCTACCGGGAATTTGACCGTGAGGCGGACCGGACCGGGGCGGAGGCAATCGCGGTTGCGCACCACCGGGATGATAATGTGGAGACGATCCTTCACAACCTGTTCAGGGGAAGCGGACTGAAAGGAATTGGCGGAATCGCGCCGGTCAGAGGCCGGATTGTGCGTCCGCTGCTTTGTTTTGGAAGAGAAGAGATTCTTTATTATCTGGAAGAGAAGAAGATCCCTTATTGTACGGATTCCACCAATTTGACGGATGATTATACGAGAAATAAACTTAGGAACCAGATCATACCCATGATAGGAGAGCTGATTAATCCCCGGGCGGCGGAGAATATTGACCATGCCGGAAAGCTGATATTCCAGGCGGATGAATATCTGAGCAGTCAGGCGGGGAAACTCTTAACTGAATATGGGATGACCGGGGAACACAGATGGGGCATACCGGTTCAGGTATTGGAACGCCAGCCGTCCATCATCCAGACCTATGTGGTGTTCAGGATGATTAAACAGGCGGCCGGCCATGCAAAGGATATCACATCCAGGCATATTGAACAGGTACAGGAACTGCTTTTAAAGGAGACCGGAAGCAGGACGGATCTGCCTTACGGTCTTTGTGCACGGAGAGAATACCTGAATTTGTGGATAGAGATGAGAAAAAAAGATCATCTTGTGGATAAACAGCCCTCAGTTTATCTGCCGGAGCCGGTTTTTACTGTATTTCCTTATGAAAAATCATCGGAAATTCCCAAAAACCGGTATACGAAATGGTTTGATTATGATAAAATCAAGGGTATGGTATCTGTCCGGATACGCGAAACCGGAGATTTTATCACCATACCGGGAGGCCGGAAAACTGTTAAGGCATTCATGATTGATGAGAAAATTCCCAGGGAAGAGCGGGACCATATTCCGCTGTTGGCAGATGGAAAACATATTATCTGGATTATCGGATATCGGATAAGTGAATATTATAAAGTGACGGATAATACAAAAAATGTATTGCAGGTACAACTAGATGGAGGAAAGAAAAGTGGCTGACAAGATTAGGGTATTATTATCAGAAGAAGAGGTAAATGTTAGGATTAACGAAATTGCTGCTCAGATCAGCAATGACTATGAGGGAAAGCAGATTCATTTGATCTGTATTTTAAAAGGCGGCGTATTCTTCACCTGTGAACTGGCAAAGAGGATTACTGTGCCGGTATCCCTTGATTTTATGTCTGTATCCAGCTATGGATCGGGCACCGCATCCAGCGGAGTTGTAAGGATCATCAAGGACTTGGATGAACCGCTGGAAGGCAAAGATGTTTTGATTGTGGAAGATATTATCGATTCCGGCAGAACCCTGGCTTATTTAATTGAGGTGTTAAAGCAGAGGAATCCGAGAAGCGTTAAGCTCTGCACTCTGCTTGATAAACCGGAGAGAAGAGTGAAAAAACAGGTTCAGGTAGATTATACCTGCTTTACAATCCCGGATGAATTCGTAGTTGGCTATGGGCTTGATTTTGATCAAAAATATAGGAACTTACCTTATATCGGGGTAGTGGAGCAGTAAGGAGGCAGGAGTTGAAACAACAACAACCTTTTAGAGGATTAGGATTTATGGCTCTGATGATTATGCTGGTCGTGCTGGCGACCACATTCCCCAGGCAGGCGTCATCAGAGAAGATCACTTACCAGCAGTTTTTGGAGGCCGTGGATGCGGGCAGCATCGATTCGGCGTTGATTAAACAGAATAAAGAGACGCCTACCGGAGAGGTAGAGCTGTATTTTAAAGATGGTTCCGTGAGCAAGATTTATGTGCCGGACGTGAACGAAGTAAAAACACTTATGATGGATAATGATGTGGTATTCTCTTTTGAAAATGTACCGCAGGAGAATTATCTGCTCAGCGTTGTGGTTCCCATAGTGATTTCTGCGGTTGTACTGGTTGTGATCATCATGATGATGAACGCCAGGGCAGCAGGCGGCGGTACCAATGCCAAGATGATGAATTTCGGCAAAAGCCGGGCGAGAATGAGCCGGGACAGTAAGATAAACTTTCAGAAGGTGGCAGGCCTGAAGGAAGAAAAAGAGGATCTGGAAGAGTTGGTGGATTTTTTGAAAAATCCGCAGAAATATACCCAGTTAGGCGCCCGTATTCCAAAAGGAATGCTGCTTGTAGGCCCTCCCGGAACAGGTAAGACCCTGCTTGCAAAGGCTGTGGCAGGAGAGGCAGGAGTGCCGTTTTTCAGCATTTCCGGTTCTGATTTCGTGGAGATGTTTGTGGGTGTCGGCGCATCCCGTGTCAGGGATTTGTTTGAGGAAGCGAAAAAGAACGCGCCCTGTATCGTATTTATCGATGAGATCGATGCGGTTGCACGCCGCAGAGGCACCGGCATGGGCGGCGGCCATGATGAAAGAGAGCAGACCCTGAACCAGCTTCTCGTGGAGATGGACGGTTTTGGAGTGAATGAGGGAATCATCGTGATGGCGGCAACGAACCGTGTGGATATATTGGATCCCGCTATTTTAAGACCTGGACGTTTTGACCGGAAAGTTATGGTAGGCCGGCCGGATGTGAGGGGCCGGGAAGAGATTCTGGGCGTTCATTCCAAGGAGAAACCTTTGGGAGAGGATGTGGATCTGGGCAGGGTAGCGCGTACTACCGCCGGATTTACAGGCGCCGATTTGGAAAACCTGATGAATGAGGCTGCGATCCTGGCGGCTAAAGAAGACCATAAGTTTATCCGCCAGGCGGATATTGACCGCGCATTTATAAAAGTAGGAATCGGTGCGGAAAAGAAGAGCAAGGTGATTTCTGAAAAAGAAAAACGGATTACCGCTTATCATGAAGCGGGCCATGCGATTTTATTCCACCTTCTTCCTGACGTAGGACCGGTTCATACCATTTCCATCATACCTACCGGTATGGGGGCGGCAGGCTATACCATGCCTCTTCCGGAAAAGGATGAGATGTTCAACACCAAAGGAAAGATGCTGCAGAACATCATGGTATCTCTGGGCGGCCGTATAGCGGAAGAGATTATCTTTAAGGATGTCACGACCGGCGCGTCGCAGGATATTAAGCAGGCAACCTCCATCGCCAGAGCCATGGTTACAAAATACGGCATGTCTGATAAGATTGGCATGGTAGATTATGGCGGGGACGAAGATGAAGTGTTTATCGGCCGCGATCTGGCCCACACCAGAAGCTATGGTGAAGGGGTGGCTACAGCCATTGACAGTGAAGTGAAACACATCATCGATGATTGTTATGAAAAAGCGAAAAAGATGATTTTAGATCATGAAAATGTATTGCATGCGTGCTGTCAGCTGTTAATTGAAAAGGAAAAAATTAACCAGGAAGAATTCGAGGCGCTTTTCAGCCCGGCCCAGTAAACAGCGGATGGGAAACGGCTGGCTTATCCTGTCAGTCCTTGCTTTAATGGCCCTCTTTGCCACCTTTTCCATGAACCGGTACTGGAATAAGTGCTCCCAGAAGTATAATTACTGAGTGTTTTTTGATAAAAGGGATATGTTTTTTCAATAAACCCCCTCCCTTTGTCTATTTTCACCACAAACACACTGGAAATAATTGCATCTTTGTGCACACTTTTTTTCATACCTGTGATATTATAATAGACGTAACCCCCCCCAATACATTATATAGTTTTTGCTACACCCCATAAGAAACGAAATACCTTCTCCTGAAAAGCCTGGCTACCCCGCCAGGCTTTTCACTTTGTGGCAGGTGTGCAAAAATGTCACCTTTATCGAGGTTTTTCTACTATTATTCGTCTTGTGCAATTGTGGGAATTCATATACAATAGATGGAAGGAAAGTATTTTTTGACCAAATAAGGAAAAGGATATAAAGAGTGGAAGACAATATAAAAGGACTAATCAACAGGGAGGCCCTGTTTTCCTCAGAGACAGAGGACTACCGTTTTCCGGCTGAGCCGGACGCAGATGACGATGTAATCCTCCATATGCGGACAGGTAAGGGCAACGCAGATCATGTATATTATGTAGAGGACAATGCTGAGGTTGAGATGACCAAGGTCCTTTCAGACGAATTGTTCGACTACTATGAATATGAAATCACAGTAGGCACCGACCAGGTGCTTTATCACTTTAAAGTTGTAACAGGACAGGAGGTCTGTCTATATAACCGGCTGGGAGCCACGGATGAGGCCCAGCAGGGGTTTGATTTTAAGATTACTCCGGGATTCCATACGCCGGAATGGGCCAAAGGCGCGGTGATGTATCAGATTTTTGTGGACCGGTTTTGCAATGGCGATAAAAGTAATGATGTGGAGACCTGTGAGTATGTATATATAGGCCGTCCGGTCCAGCGGGTTGAGGACTGGGGAAAGAACCCGTCCGCAATGGATGTGGGATATTTTTACGGAGGTGACTTAAAAGGGGTCTGGGATAAGCTGGACTACATCAAAAGCCTTGGCGTGGAGGTCATTTACCTTAACCCTATTTTCGTATCCCCATCCAACCATAAGTACGACTGCCAGGATTATGAACATATTGACCCCCATTTTGGACGGATTGTGAAAGACGGCGGCAGGCTGGTGGATGAGGACGCCACTGACAACCAGGAAGCAAAGAAGTATGTGATACGCAGTGCGGGAAGGGAGAACCTGGAAGCCAGCGATGCTTTTTTTGCTGAATTTGTCCAGGAAATCCACAGGCGCGGCATGAAGATCATACTGGACGGCGTGTTTAACCACTGCGGTTCCTTTAATAAATGGCTGGATGCGGAAGAAGTGTATAAACAATCAGGGGATTATGAGCCGGGGGCCTATGAATCCAAGGACAGCCCTTACCACAGCTTTTTCCATTTTTATGACGAGAGGGACCAGGCATGGCCGCGCAACGCAGCCTATGACGGCTGGTGGGGGCATGATACCCTGCCCAAGCTGAATTATGAAAATTCCGACAAGCTGGTAGAGTATATACTGAATGTTGCAAGGAAGTGGGTGTCCCCGCCGTATTCCATTGACGGATGGCGTCTGGATGTGGCAGCCGACCTGGGCCACACCTCGGAATACAACCATTCTTTCTGGCGCAGGTTCAGGCAGGCCGTGAAGGAGGTTAATCCGGATGTGCTGATTCTTGCAGAGCATTACGGTGACCCGGCATCCTGGCTGGAAGGCGACCAGTGGGACTCCATCATGAATTACGATGCGTTCATGGAGCCGGTCACATGGTTCCTGACCGGCATGGAAAAGCACAGTGACAGCTATAACGGCGGCCTGTGGGGTGATGGGGAAGCATTTTTTAATGCAATGAAATATCATATGAGCCGTATGCAGACCAACACGGTGATGACGGCCATGAACCAGCTCTCCAACCACGACCATTCAAGGTTCCTTACCAGAACCAACCAGATGGTGGGCAGGACCGGTACCATGGGGCCTGACAGGGCAGGAGAGAACATAAAGCTGTGCGTGCTCCGGGAGGCAGTGGTGATTCAGATGACATGGCCGGGAGCCCCTACTTTGTATTATGGAGATGAGGCGGGCGTGTGCGGCTGGACGGATCCGGACAGCAGAAGGACCTATCCCTGGGGCAGCGAGGATCTGGAACTGATTGAGTTCCACCGTTATATGACCGGTATCCATAAACGGGTTCCGGCCTTCCGCAAGGGAAGTGTGAAGCCGCTGGCGGCAGGATATCAGAAAATTGCCTATGGACGCATGTATGAGGATTATCAGGCAGTGACCGTTGTGTGCAACAGCCCTGAGGCGCAGACCATGGAGATTCCGGTGTGGCAGCTGGGCATAACGGATGATATGATCCTTGGGCGTCCTATCCTGTCCACGGAGGATGGGTATAATGCCGGGATCATGATGTACCGTGTAAAGGAAGGCATCCTGAAGGTTAACATGCCGTCCTACAGCGCGGCGGTGTTTATCTCCAGGCCCGAGGATTTTTATCCGGTTGTGGATTCGCGGTTTGCGGACGGAGTGGGAGAGGAAAAGTAGGAACAGGAAACAGGAATCCGGGGATGTGCAGGGGATTCATAGGAAGATAGATAGGGAATTGAAAGGAAGAGCGCTTGATGGCGGCAGATATTAGGATGCGGTCATGGGGCGCTTTTTCTTTTGGTCTGCGGCTATGAGGCGCTTTTTTGGGGTTTGCGGGAATGGGATTTTAATTTAGGCCTGCCCTTGGTTTTCCGGACCAGGGTGTGTTTTGTTGAAATCATACAAGAATAAACAATATTTTTTGTAAGGTTAGTCAATTTACAACAAGGATGTGTGATGATAGTATTATATTGTCAGACAACAAAAAATAACATCAGATAAATATAAAATAAATATTGGTATAGTAGGACTAATAAAAATATATGTACTACAACAATCGGCATTATTGTGCTGGGGGGATATTCAATATATAATAAAACAAATTGGTGATATGGAGGCTGATGCTTTATGGAGACTAAAAATAAAAAGGAAACATTGTCAGACACGGTTAGCAGGAAACTGGAGGACATGATTACCACCCAGATGAAGGCCGGGAACCGGCTTCCCACGGAGATGGTATTGGCGGAAATGTATTCCGTGGGCAGGTCAACCATTCGGGAAAGCCTGAAGGCCCTGTCATCCAAGGGACTGATTGTAAGGAAAAAAGACGGGACATTTGTGTCAGACCGCGTGAAAGACTGTCTGATTGCACCTCTGGACCTGCTGATTACCATGGATATCGGGCAGATCAATGACCTGATAGAACTGCGTGAGATGCTGGAGGTCAGCATGATTGCAGCCGCAGTGGAGAGGGCCACGGATGAAGATATTAAGAACATGGAACGGATTTTATGAAAAATGCAGAATCCGGACCTGCAGGCAGATGAATCCAGGGAACTGGATATCCAGTTGCATTGTGCGTTTGCAGAGGCAACAGGCAATACCATTATTAAGGAGCTTATTAAGGCAGTGCAGTTGGTAACTGTCAAGAACCTGGATTACATGTCCAATGTGACGCTGAAGCGGGATAATGCGGTTTCGTCCCACAGCCAGATTATCGAGGCATTTAAGAACAGGGACAAGGAGAAGGCAATTGAAACAATGAGGGTGCATTTATCCATTTTCCGTAATCAGGAAAAGGAACAATAAGTAAGAAGAATTATCTCATGGAGTGAGTGCCGGCCTTACTGCATGTTTAATTAAAGAATATTGTACATGTGAACAGAGGAAGAAAGGAAGAGGACGTATGTATCAGGATTTTTATGATATTCTTCACAAAGAGGTAAAGTCGGCACTTGGATGTACGGGACCGCTGGGTCCGGTGTATGCAGCGGCATCCGCCATGTCAATCCTTGGGGGGAAGGACATTAAGCATATACATATCAGGGGAAGCAAGAACACAGTGGGCCGCAATGCGGATGTGGGGATACCGGGAGTCTCAAAGACAGGAATTCCCATGGCAGTCTGTATCGGCGCGGTAGGTGGGGATGCCGGCGCCGGCCTGGAGGTGCTGAGGAACGTGACCCCGGAACAAAAGGAGATTGCAGAGCGCCTGGCGGATTCCGGGATTGTGGATGTGGAAATGGATCTGTCCATTAACGGACGGTATGTGGAACTTGAGCTGGAGACGGAGAATGGAACCAGCAAGGTTATTGTTGCAACGGAAGTGGACAACGTGGTTTACCAGGAAGTAAACGGCAGGGTCCTGTTGGATAAGCCTTATGATATCAAGAAGCTGAATGACCACAGCAAGGCCCTGATCCGCCGGCACACGGTAAAGGAATGTTTTGAGTTTGCAAAGAACTGTCCCATCGAGGATTTATATTTCCTCAGGGATATGGTGAGTTATAATTCCAAGATGGCCGATCATGCCCTTCAATCAGATACAGGTGCAGGAATCGGAAGGGGCCTGTTGGAGATTGACCCGGATGACATGCTGATGCGGGCAAAGGCTTATGCAGCGGCCGGATGCGAGACGCGTATGGCAGGTGTGCAGCTTACTGCAATGTCAGTGTGTAACAAGGGAAATGTGGGACTGGCCTCCTCCCTTCCCCTGGTCAGCATGGCGGATTCCATGAAGGTCGGCGAGGAGGTCCTGTTACGGGCGGTGGCTTTAAGCTGCCTGGTGTCCATCATGACAATCAGCAATATCGGGAAGTCCCCGGCCATGTGTTCCTGTATGGTATCAGCCGCACTGGGAGTGGCCTGCGGTCTGGTGCTGATGATGGACGGCTCCTATGAGCAGGTTCAATATGCATTCAGCAATACATTTGTCAATTCCTTTGGCGTGGTCTGTGACGGCGCGCGCCAGGCATGTGCCATGAGGCTTGCGGTGGGCACGGGCGTGGCAGTGGACGCGGCAAGACTGGCCATGAAGAATGTCCATCTGCCCTTTAATATGGGAGTACTGGGCGTGGATATGGAAGATTCCCTCAGATTTTTAGGCGTAATCGGTCAGGGACCCATGATTGCAACGGATGTGGCACTGTGCGAAGCGCTGTTTGAAAAAGCGCCCATGAGTAAAAAGTAGGGAATGGGGGAAGGAGGGAGTCTGAGTGAATTATTTAGATGTAGCCAATAGCAGGACCATGTTTCTGCTGTGCCTGGTTCCGGCGTTGACCATTGTTACCGTGGCTGTTTTATTTATCAGGACCGCATGGAGACGCGGGCTGGAACTGGGTATGTCAAATGAGAAGTTGAAAAAGTGTGTTACGACCTCAGTTACATTTTCCATTGTTCCTACCCTTTCACTGCTTATCCTGATGGTGGGCTTAGCGCCCACCATAGGAAAGTTCTATCCCTGGATGCGTATGATTAACATTGGGGCGGGACAGTACGAAGCGGTTGCGGCTAATATAGGCATGCAGGCCTCGGGCGCCGGGGACTGGAAGGCCCTTACCCTGGCAGGATATGTCCTGATCATGCTGGTCATGAACTTCGGGATGTGTATTGCGCCCATTCTCTGTATCTTTACGATTAAGAAATTTGATTCAACACTGAAGGTGGCCAAGGGCTCCAAGCCTTTCATGAACATAGCGACATCTGCCCTGTACACGGGATTTATCGCATTCTCAGCACTTCCATACGCGGTGAACACCAAGAAACCGCTGGCAATCGTTGCATTGCTGGTGGGCGGTTCTGTCCGGTTCCTGTGCGTGAAGCTGAAAAAACGGTTCCCGTTCCTTCAGGAATTCTCAATGACCCTTTCCCTGCTTCTGGCCATGGTGGCGTGCATCGCGCTGACCCAGGCAGGGATATTCACATAAGGAAGGAGGCGCAGTGGTATGAGTGAACAGAGTACAAAGGATGTGCAGGTAAAGGGGACAAAGCGTGACGGGGTCTTTGATGAATATGACCATAAAATTCACAGGATGGGGCGGATTGGTACGTTCGTATCTTTGATTACCTGGTTCCTTCCGGCCATTGGCATTACCCTTATCTACAAGGTCCGCCTGAACTGGGGACAGATCCTGGCAGCTACCATTGCGGTTGTATCCGCGTTTGGCCTGCAGGGGTTTTTCCAGCCATTTACATTTTTTCCCATGCTGGGGGCGGGCGGGACCTACCTGTCCTTCATATTCGGCAATGTGCCGCAGCAGCGGCTTCCATGCGCCACAAGCTGTCAGGAAATCATGGGAGTTGATATGGGGACCAAGGAGGGGGATATCGTGGCTACCATAGCAGTGGGCATCTCGTCACTGGTGTCAGTGGCAGTGTGTACCCTGGGTATGGTTGCCGTGACCATTATTTATCCTGTGATATCCAATCCCGTGCTTTCACCAGGATTTGGGAATATCATTCCCGCGCTATTCGGATATATGTTTGTCACTGTATTTTTAGGCAGTCCAAAGGTAGCTGCGTTACCCTCCATCCTGTGCCTGATCATGCTTGCGGTATTCGGTCTGCCCTTTGCCAGCAAGAACTCCATGTACCTGAACCTGTTCTTCATGGGTACGGCTGTGGTATGGGCTTACTATTTATTTAAAAAAGGGAAAATCAAATCCGGCGGCAGACTGTAGATGAGTTTTTAAACATACCTTAGGGCGTGTAGACATGTTCTGGCAACGGGCTGAGTGGCGTCTCAGCCCGTTTGCATCTAAAAGGGGTAAAGTATAATGACGGATAACAGTATAACAGTAATCGGCAGCGGGGCCACTGCGCTGGCAGCTGCCGCATATCTGACAATAAAGGGAAAACAGGTCATCCTGTGCGACAGGGAACAGGGACAGAGATTCCGGGATATTGAGGATGGGGGAGGAATTACCCTGGAGGGGGTCATGGAAACAGGCTCCCCGGTGCTTCCCTTCCGTATGACGGATGATTTTCAGGATGCTGTGGGGAATGCCCGCCGGATCCTGGTTTGCGTTTCAGCGGACAGGCACAGGGAGATTGCGGATCTGTGTTCCCCGTATGCCAGGGAAGGGCAGACCTATGTCATCAGTCCGGGCAACCTGGGCGCTGTCATATTTGTAGACAGGTTTTACAAAAAGGGGAAAAAGGGTGTCACGGCCGCGGAACTTGTGGGAAATATCTGCCCGTGCCGTATAACCGGAAGGGCAAGGGTGCTTATGGCCATGCCGGTGGGGGAAAAGCGGATTGCGGCATTTCCGGCCTGCCGGACGCAGATGGCAATCCAGGCATTTGAGGATGTGTTCAGGTTCCATGCAGCCAGGAATATTTTTGAGGGAATGCTCAATTCCCCCAATCTGGTCATCCATGTGGCCGGCACCCTTTTGAACACCACGGCTATTGAGAAAATGGGGCAGGATTTTGCGCTGTACACAAACGGGCTGACACCATCCCTGTTAAGGTGCGCGGATGCAGTTGAAAAGGAACGCAACCAGGTGCTGAGGGAATTGGATTACAGCGCTTATGCAAGTACGGTGTCCAAAATGCATCAGATGATGGACTATGGGCATTATGACGAGCTGAATTACTTCCGGTCCCTGAAAGGACCTGCCAGCCTGGAGGAAAGGTACATCAGCGAAGATGCATCCTGTTCCATGGCCCTTCTTGTGTCCCTGGCAGAGGAGTACGGGATTGAGGTCCCGGTATGTAAAGCGCTTATTACCATTGCCAATACGGTTAATGGATTCAATTATTATGAGCATGGCCGTACCCTTAAGAATATGGGGATGTCGGGGATGTCCAGGGAAAATCTGAACCAATATCTGGAAACCCTGACCATGGCAGGGGGATAAGGCATGGCAGCTGGAGGAAAATGGATTCCGCTTTTTTGGAATAGGACCTGCCGGAGGATACTGGGGCTGTGCATGGCGCTGACAGCAGGTGTGGTATTGTGGAGGCTTCCTCTGGACGGGCTTAGCCTGGATGGGCAGAAATGTCTGGCATTGTCGGCAGCAGGAATCATTTTATGGGCCTTTGAGGTGTTCCCGCTGGGATACACCTCCATGGGGCTTTTGATGGGGTATTCCCTGGCAATCAATCCTTTGACGGCCGGACCAGGGGACATATTCGGATTCTTCACCAAACCCATGGCCTATATGATTATAAGCGGCTTCATCATAGCGGGCGCTGTCAGGGCTTCGGGACTGGCAAGGAGGCTTGCGTTGTTCCTCATAAGCAGGTACATATCAGATTACAGGCATGTAATCATTTGCTGTTATCTGTTAAGCTATATTATGGCGGTCATGATTCCACAGCCATTTGCAAGGGCGTTTTTAATATTATCCATCATGCAGCTGCTTTTAAAGGATTCCGGTCTGGGACAAAAACATGCAGCCAATATTGGCCTGGCTGTTTTTGCGGCTCAGAATGGGGCGGGCATGATGGTCCTGACAGGGGACAGCTCCCTTAATATGATGATCCTCAGCCAGATACCGGAGGCATTCAGGCCGTCCTGGGGGCAGTGGCTGTACTATATGGCGGTGCCTGCCCTGCTTACCGGGGCATGTATGTGCGCGCTGCAGCTGTTTTTATTTGGGCAGCCTGAAACCTTCCGGCTGGACAGAGGAAAGGCAAAGGAAGAGCTGGATAAGCTAAAGGGGCTGTCAGCCCAGGAAATCCGTATGATGGTGTGGCTGTTGGCCGCTGTCGGATTATGGCTTACAGATACAATCCATGGAATTGATATTGGCTGGGTCAGTGTGGGGGTGACCATTGGAATGGCACTTCCGTTGGTTGGTAATCTGGTCGACGGGTCCCAGATTAAAGAGGTGAATCTTAACACCCTGCTGTTTTTGTGTGCCAGCATGGCGATTGGGAGTGTTGGCACAAAGACCGGCATGAGTTCCTTTTTGGCCGGACGCCTTCTTCCTGCACACCTGGGTGACAGCCTGGCCGCGCTGTTTCTTGTTACCGGGGCAGCTTGTATCCTGCTTCACCTGCTGCTGGGAAGCATCATGGCGGTCTTTTCCCTGGCCGTACCTGCGCTTTTGACAATAACAGCAGGCGTATCGCCTTTGGCAGTGGGGCTGCTGGTCTATGTACTGACGGTGGGGCAATGGTTTTTCCCCTACCAAAGCCTGAGCCTTACCATTGGTCTGGGGGAAGGAGAAGGCGGATATTCCGCAGGGACCGCATCCAGGTTTGGGCTGGCCTATACCGTACCATCGCTTCTGTGCGGCGGAGCCGCAATGATGTGGTGGCGGCTGGTGGGACTTTTGTGAGCTTGTATAACCCACACGAAATTCCTTTCTATTTCCCTGGTGTTTACGCGCTGCGCCCTGGAATGAATGGAATGGGATGGACGCAAAAGACCTGGAACATATGTTCCAGGTCTTTTCCTGATGCGGGTGGCCGGACTTGAACCGGCACGGTATCGCTACCGAGGGATTTTAAGTCCCTTGTGTCTGCCTATTCCACCACACCCGCAGCGTACGGATACTTAAATGCGTGCCGCGGCTGAAAACAAGGACCTTTACGCGCTATGCACTGATGTCCTTAAGCTATGATTGGCACGCTAGGATGAATTTTCAAACACATCCTAGTGGGCGAAGGTGGATTCGAACCACCGAAGCTATTAGCAGCAGATTTACAGTCTGTCCCCTTTGGCCACTCGGGAATTCGCCCAATATTTGCGTTGATAAGCAGTGATTATAATACCACAGACATGGGGAAAAATCAAGAGGTTTGCTGATAATTTTCATTAATATCCGTCAAATGGCCGCCTGAATGATTGCCAGATATCCATCAGGAAAAATTAAAAAGTCTTCTGAAAAAAGTATTGACAAATAAATAACGAAGTGATATATTTAGAAAGGATTAAAAATCCTTTTTTAAATATATAGTTTGTTTAATACTCAAATAAAGAATGAAATATTTTCCATGAATGCACTGCATAAACGTAAATAATATCGTTTATTTTTTCTTTTTAAACTTTGTTTAATACACAAACAAATAAATGGAGAACTTTTAACAATGGAAAGAGAAGGATTTAAGTATCATTGGTGGGGAAAAGGAGACATAGACGCATCCTTTGGTATATTCTTTGATGGCTTTTCAAAAATACTCACTGCCACGGGAATCATGACCATGGTGTTCGGCATGCCGGCCAGGATTGTCATAGGAAAGGTGGTTCCGGGAATCGGGCTGGCCATTTTCCTTGGGAACCTGTGGTATTTTTATGAGGCCAGACAGCTGGCAATACGGGAAAGGCGTCAGGATGTGACGTCCCAGCCCTTTGGGATCGGCGCTTCCCAGCTGTCCGGCTGGCTGTACCTGATTATAGGGCCGGTGTATTGGCAGACAAAGGATGCGGAGCTGGCATTCCAGGTGGGGCTGGCAGCTGCCTTTATCGGGGGCATGGTGGAAATTGCAGGCGGGTTTGCGGGGCGGTGGA
>JAGZXV010000315.1 GCA_018378255.1 Clostridiaceae bacterium
GATGTAAAATTGGCCTATTCCTTGCAAAAGTGCATTTAATTAACCAGAATCAGAGAAAACCAGCAGAAAAGTGGGACGAGGCAGCGAAGGTGGGGCTGGGCGTTTGGAACGGGCGGGGCTGGCCGGAATCCAGCGGTGCCGGAAGGCGTCTGGAAACCGTTTAGTTAAACTTAGGCCGCAGGGATGGAAAAAGGCGGGCAGAAACTGAAAACCAAATCTGTTTCTGAGATGCCCACTGAACGGTGAAGTCCATAAAGAGTTCACCGTGAATGGGCATCGGACCGTCTTTTTCCTTCCCTGCGGCCTTAGTTTAACTTACGGTTGGAAGCCGCCTTCCGGCACCGCTGGATTCCGGCCAGCCCCGCCCGTTCCAAACGCCCAGCCCCACCTTCGCTGCCTCGTTCCGATTTTCTGCGTAACATTCTCGCCTAACCCCCATTTTTTAATACATCCGTTCAAAATCAATTACATTTTTCAGCTCTGCATTTTTAACATACCTGCACAGATTCTCATAGAAAACCGCAAACTGCCTCTCACTGGTAGACGGGGACTTTCCCGACACATGGGGGGTGATGATCAGGTTTTTAAGGCCCCACAATCCGCTGTCTTTTGGAAGGGGCTCAGGCGTTGTCACATCCAGAGCTGCGCCGGCGAAACGTTCCTCTTCTAAGAAGCGGAATAGGGTTTCCTGGTCGATCAGGGTTCCTCTTCCGATATTTATTAAATATGCATCCTTCCTCAAAAGGGCCAGACGCTCTTCGTTCATAATATGGAACGTTTCTTTTGTGGCGGCAAGGCTTAGAACGACGAAATCTGATCTGGGAATGATGTCGTTTAATGAATCTGTGGTGTATAGTTCATCCAGATATTCCGGTTTCTCCATCATGGTACGTTTTATGCCGATCACTTTCATACCCAGGTTTTTAGCCTTTACCGCCAAGGTTCTTCCCACGTCCCCCAGGCCCACGATACAGAGGGTGGAACGGAATAAATCTTTTGTGGAATCCATTTTCTTCCACTCATTCCTGCTCTGCTGATCCCTGTAATAGTGGAGATTCCGGGACAGCATCAGCATCAGGCCCAGCACGTGATCCGATATGGGTTTTCCGTATGTTCCGGCGCTGTTCGTGAGAACCACATCTTTGCTGCAGTATAGTTCTCTGTTTATATGTTTGTCCACACCGATACTGCTCAAATGAAGCCATTTTAAAGAAGATGCCTCTTTTACGCATTCCTGGGAGGGAAAACCCGTTATCACCTCTGCCTCCCCGACCTCGGACCAGGAAATCTCACTGTCCCTTTTAAATGTAAATCTGCAGCCGGGAAAATCTTGGATCAGTTTATTTTCCTGATCATTGTTAAATTCGAACCCGGCAGTATAGATCACTGCAACGTTAATCATTGAATACCTCCATCACCCCTTCATGCCTGAAGTGGCTATCCCCTGTACATAATATTTTTGGAAAAAGACAAACAGCACCAGCATGGGTAAAACAGCCAATGTGAGGGCTGCCATCACTGTGCCGTAATAGATCACCGTGTCATTAAATAGCGATTGTACTCCGACCTGCACCGTCCGGATATCTTCACTGATTGTGATGATCAGAGGCCACATGAAATCCGACCATCTGAGGACCACATCCAGGATGAACACGGTTGCAAACACAGGCCCCGATATGGGTACCACAACGCTGTAAAATGTCCTGAATTTTGTCGCTCCGTCAATTTCCGCCGCTTCTATGATCTCATCCGGCACGCTCAGGAAAAACTGCCGGAACATGTAGATGCTGAAACAGCGTGCTGAAAATGGGACGATTAATCCCGCCATGCTGTTTAACAGTTTCATCTTATTCACCAGAACAAACAGCGGGATCACAATGCTTTCAAACGGGAAAACCATCAGGGATAAAATCAGCGCCAGAATCAACTTTTTGCCCTTAAATTCGAATTTGGCCAGCGCGTAGCCGCACATCGAATTGATGGGCAGGCTGACCAGCATGATGACCGATATGTAAATGGTGCTGTTCACGATGTATTTCAACATATGGACATTATCCAAAGCATTTTTAAAATTCTCAAGAGTGAAATCCATAGGCAGAAATGCTTTGATGCTGGTTAAATCCTGAAATATCCTGTTTTCCGGCTTAAATGCAGTGACGATCATCCAGATCAGGGGAAGCAAAAACAGCACAGACAGCCAGATGCTCACGCAGTACAATATGATTTTAGTCAGAAGTCTCCAGTTCTTTCTGCTCATCTTTTCTCCTCCTTCTGCCCTTTCATCAGCCGGTTCCATGTTCTATCTTTAATTTTCATTGTCTACAAACCTCTTCACAATAAATGAAATAGAAACCACTATGATAAAGAACACCACCGATGCGGCGCTGGCAAATCCGATATTGTGATATTTGATCCCCTGCTGGTAGATATAAAATACCATGGTGGTCGTAGAATTGTCCGGCCCGCCGCTTGTCATCACATAGGACTGGGTGAACATTTTCATAGCCGATATGGTTGTCATCAGAATAACGAATACGCTGACATTCCGGATGGACGGAATCGTAATATGAATGATTTTATCAATGGCATTGGCCCCGTCTATGGACGCCGCTTCATATAAATCTCCCGGAACGCCCTGCAGCCCGGCCAGAAATATCATCATATAATATCCGCTCAGCTGCCACACGGACATTCCCAGAATGGAGTTTAACGCTGTTTCGGCGCTTCTTAAAAACATGCAGCCCGGCAGTCCCATTTTATCCAGTACCGTATTAATCAGGCCGTAGCCCGGAGTAGGATTCAGGATGACCGTCCACAGAATCGACACAACTGTCATGGAAAGCAGCACCGGGCTGAAAAATGCGGTGCGGAATATGGTGCTTCCCCTGAGATTCTGGTTTATCAGAAGGGCCAGCAGGAAAGAAACCACACATACAACCGGCACCAGGACAACCGCATATTTGATCGTATTGACCATAGCTGTGGCGAACAGATCGGCCAAAAACAGTCCGGCATAATTTTCCAATCCCACAAACCTGATCTTCTGGGGCTTTAACATGTTAAAGTAGGTAAAACTATATCCCAGCGCCATCAATGCGGGAACGACTAAAAATGTTATAATGATAAGGACCGCAGGGCCGACGAACAGGTACGGCGTGATCCCGTTAACAAATTTTCTGCTGTGAAACAGTTTCTTTCCCTTCATTTATTTCCTCCTCAGCCAGCCGCTCATCATTCTGCAAAATTCATCTCATATTCCTGATCCACCGCCCTGGCCGCCTCATCCAGCTTTTTCCTTGGATCGGAACCGAGAATGATATCGGAAATGGCGCTGTTATATGTGGAATTCAGGGTTGTCCAAACCGCTGTTCTGGGCCTTGGTGCCCCATTGTTCTCCAACTGTTCCATGAATACCCGGTATGGCTCTTCTCTGTACTGCGTCAGTTCCTCCGTGGAAGAATATCTGGCGGGAAGATATCCTGACGCCGGACTTCCTGAAAGGTTGGCTTCTTTATTGGTCATATAATTTAACAGCGCATATGCCCCTTCCCGGTCCTCTGCGCTCTTTGTCATGCCTATGGTCCAGCTTCCGGTAGGCGTTGCTTCTTTTCTGTCATTGGAAACCGGATAATAAGTCACACCCCATTTCAGATCAGGATATTGGTTTTGAAGCATGGATATCTGATAGGAAGTTGCCAGCCAAAGCGCTGAACCGCCGTCTGCAAACTCAGTGCTGGTGGGTTCAATATTAGCGGTTCCGTCCTCATAGAAACGTTTAATAAATTCGGCCGTTTCCACGGATTCTTC